>JAYTRW010000508.1:0-24365 GCA_043745985.1 Methylotenera sp. | reverse complement strand
TTTCTACCCATGCACAATCGCCGTGGTCTGTGAGTAAGCGTGCGCATAAATCAATGGATTGTTGGGTGCCTGAAGTAATCAGCACTTGGTCGAACGTGAGGTTGACTGCACGTGATACGCGTAAATAATCAGCAATGGCTTTTCGTAGCGGTAAGTAACCGCCATCATGACTGGAGTCGAGCAGGGCAGGGTCTGGCGTGCGCCATTGCCGATTGAGTAATCGACGCCATAGCGCATAAGGAAAGCCCGCGTAATCATCCTCGCCTGGTGTAAAAGGCTGGACCTCATTATTAGTTTTAGTATTGCTGGCTTTGATAGAACCACAAGCTGCTAATCCGCGTTTAGATAAGCCATTAGAATCTTCAAGTCTTAGTGAGGTATTTTCCGCATTGGACTCAACGCTTTCTTCATCTGGTTGCGCTTCTAGGATATTGTTATTGGAAAGGCTCTTAGAAAAGCCATCGTGCTGATTGTAAGTAACATAGGTGCCGCTACCAGTTTGCGATGCCACATAACCTTCATCAAGTAACTGCTCAAAAGCCGCTAGTATGGTGTTGCGTGATACGGTTAAATCTTCTGCTAAGTTTCTTGTGGAAGGTAGGCGTTCCCCTGCGGGTAAAATTTGTGTGGTGATTGCACGTCGAATCACCTCGTAAATGCGCCTGTGGTTAGGCATGCGGATGGGAAAGTCTGAATGGTTAAGCTGGGTCAAGAGCCATTCTGAAAGCACAAGTTGTTTCATGAATTAGAGTATTCCAAGTATGTGTAGCCTAGGTGTATAAAACCAGGTTAAATGTGATAAAGTGGTTCTATCTAAATAATCTAAATGGCTCTTGTTGCATTACCAATTTTAGGAATAGTATACTTAGCTATGAGGTAATGCAATTGCAGTAGTGTAGATAGATATAGCGTAAGTACATAAAGCGTAAGCTTATAAAACTCAATCTGAAAATGATGACAACAAAACGTAAACCAGTAGTTTTAATCCCTGCGGATGTTAAGCCGCTTGGTGAGCATCCATTTCATGTGGTGGGTCATAAGTATTTGGTAGCGGTGGCAGAGGCCGCTGGTGCGTTGCCTTTAGTTGTACCTTCAATCGGGGATTTGTTAGATATTGAAGATTTGTTAGCTATCGCTGATGGTATTTTGCTAACAGGCTCAGTTTCAAATGTACATCCTTCACACTTCGACCAAGAAGTACACAATCCAGCATTACCGTTAGACCCCGCACGCGATGCGCTTACCCTAAAACTCGTGCAAGCTGCCATTAAAGCCGAAGTGCCTTTATTGGCTATTTGTCGTGGATTTCAAGAGGTGAATGTCGCGTTTGGTGGTAGTTTGCATCAAGCCGTTCAAGAGGTCCCAGGCTTGAAAGATCATAGAGAGATTAAAAGCGTTGCTATCGACATTCAATATGCGCAAGCACACCACGTTGACTTAGTGGCGGGTGGTCAACTGGCTAAAATAGTTGGCGCAACACAGATGATGGTGAACTCCTTACACGGCCAAGGCGTAGATAGGCTGGGCAATGGATTAGTAGCAGAAGCTTATGCACCAGACGGTCTGGTAGAAGCTATACGTGTAGAAAAAGCCAAGGCCTTTACTTTAGCTGTGCAGTGGCACCCTGAGTGGAAAGTGATGGAAAACCCACAGTATTTGGCTATTTTCAGGGCATTTGGCGATGCTTGCAGATTTAGATTGAGAAGGCACGAACCACCAGATTAGCACTTATTTAGTATGTAAAAAGGAAAATAAAAAACACATTAATAAGGCAGTGCCGGAGAATAAAAATGACAGAGCAAGTAGCAATGAACCACGTAGATATGGATAAGTGGTTAACGGAAAACAACATTACCGAAATTGAATGTTTGGTCCCAGATTTAACAGGCGTGGCGCGTGGAAAAATTTTACCCCGCGAGAAATTTTCAACAGACCGGGCAATGCGTTTACCAGAGGCTGTGTTTGGCATGACGGTAACGGGCGAATCGCCTGAAGGTAATGAAGGTTATGACCGCGTATTTGGTTTCACCGATAAAGACATGGTGCTTATTCCAGACCCAACCACACTTAGATTGGTGCCTTGGGCAGTAGACCCCACTGCGCAGGTGATTATGGATTGTGTAGACCATAACGGTAAGTCAATTGATTTTGCGCCTAGAAATGTACTACGCCGCGTAACTAATTTATACAAAGACTTAGGCTGGACGCCAATTGTAGCGCCAGAACTAGAGTTTTATTTGCTAGAGCGTAACCCAGACCCTGATATTGCTTTAAGCCCACCAGTAGGTCGTAGTGGGCGCAAAGAAACCAGCCGCCAGCTATATAGCATTGATGCGGTGAACGAGTTTGACCCATTATTTGAAGATATTTATGATTATTCAGCGCTGATGGGTTTAGAGCTTGATACGCTAATTCATGAGTTTGGCGCAGGGCAAATGGAAATTAACTTTTTGCATGATGAGCCAATGATTTTAGCTGATAAATCGTTCTTTTTTAAACGTTTATTGCGTGAAGCGGCGATGCGACATGGCATGTACGCTACATTTATGGCTAAACCTATGCAACATGAGCCAGGCTCAGCCATGCATATTCACCAAAGCGTGATTGATACTCAAACTAAACAGAATATTTTTAGTAACGCTGATGGCACAGCTTCCCCTATATTTTTCCATTACATTGCAGGTTTACAAAAATACTTACCTGCCGCCATGGTGTTGCTGGCGCCGTATGTAAATTCATACCGTCGTATTGTACGAAATGGTGCCGCGCCTATTAATATTGAATGGGGCTACGATAATCGCACTGTAGGTATCCGCGTGCCGATCTCTGAACCAGCAGGTCGCCGCATAGAAAATCGTGTCGTGGGTGCTGATGCTAACCCTTACCTAGCGATGGCGGTTACCTTGGCTTGTGGCTATTTAGGTATTAAAGAAAAACTTAAACCAACTGAAGTGACTACAGGCAGTGCTTACGCCTCTGACTATCAACTACCACGCGGCTTGTCTGAAGCGATACGTGAGCTGGAAAACTCACAAGCTTTACATGAGGTATTAGGCAAAGATTTCGTAGATGTATATTTGGCAGTGAAAGATGCTGAGCACGACGAGTTCATGCGCGTCATTAGCCCATGGGAACGTGAACATCTTTTAATGCATGTTTAAACGCATTCAGTACATACAGCGCGGCTCGTAGTTGGGCTTAATACAGGCGCTGTAGTGGAAAATCTAAACATCAGAATTGAGAAATTTATGATTAATACTAAAGAAATACAAGCAATAGATTCAGCGCATTATATGCACCCTTTTACCGACCACAAAAGTTTGTCGGATAAAGGCTCACGTATTATTACTAAGGCTGATGGCATCTATATTTGGGATTCCACAGGTGAAAAAATCTTAGATGCGATGTCTGGTTTATGGTGCGTAAATGTGGGCTATGGGCGTAAAGAGCTAGTAGATGCTGCCGCTAAACAAATGCTCGAGCTTCCGTACTACAATAGTTTTTTTCAAACGACTAATGTGCCTGCAGTTAAACTCGCAGAAAAAATCATCAAGTTGGCTGGTGATGATTATAGTCATGTGTTTTTTAGCAGCTCTGGTTCTGAGTCTAATGATACCAACGTTCGCATGGTGCGCCATTATTGGGCAACGCTAGGTCAGCCAGAGCGCACGGTCATTATCAGTCGTAATAACGCCTATCATGGCTCCACATTAGTGGGCTCATCTCTAGGTGGTATGGAGGGCATGCATGCACAGGGCGGCATGATTCCAGGCATAGAGCACATCGAACAACCCTATCATTACGGCATGGCGCCAAACCAAGATAGAGATGCGTTTGGCATTGAAGCGGCTGGTTGGTTAGAGAAGAAAATTCTAGAAGTTGGCGCAGATAAAGTTGCCGCATTCATTGGTGAGCCTGTGCAAGGTGCGGGCGGCGTGATTATTCCACCTAAAACTTACTGGCCAGAGATTCAACGTATCTGCGATAAATACGGCATTTTGCTGATTTGTGATGAAGTAATTTGCGGTTTTGGTCGCCTTGGTAAGTGGTTTGGTTCGCAATTATTAGGCTGCAAACCTGATTTAATGACTTTTGCTAAAGGCGTGACTTCTGGCTACATTCCTTTAGGTGGCGTAGTGGTCGGCAAACGTGTTGCTAAAGTATTGATTGAGCAGGGTGGTGAATTCAATCATGGCTATACCTACTCAGGGCATCCAACAGCCTGTGCTGTGGCGCTGGCGAATATCGAGATTATGGAAAGTGAAGGCTTAGTCGATAAAGTGCTTAATGAAACTGGCCCATATTTAGCGCAAAAATACGCCGAGCTAGCCAAACATCCATTGGTGGGTGGTGCAGAAACGCTAGGATTAGTCGCTGGCTTCGTGCTGATGAAAGACAAAGCAAACAATATACATTTTGATGAAGATGAAGATGTAGGCGTAGGCATGATTTGCCGTGGCCATTGCTTTGCCAATGGCTTGATTATGCGAGCCGTTGGCGAGCGTATGATTATTGCGCCACCGCTAGTGATTACTAAAGCGCAAATTGATGAAATGGTCGCGCTAATTCAGAAATGCCTAGATGCAACCTTGGCTGACTTGAAAGCGCAAGGGCTTTATGATTAATACGTGATATGTACGATGCAATTAAATATGGTTATAGTTGGTTTTTGAACCTGCCTATTGTAAGATTACTTCGAATCTATTTGGTCAGCATAAGGGGTTTTATGGCGCAAAAGATGGTGCAAATTTTCAGCAATACTTTCTCAGTCAATCACTAATTTAAGGGGTTAATGAATATGAATATATCTTATAGTAAATACTTGCTAGGTATGGCGATTATTACTGGTCTAGCGACGGTTTCTTGTAGCAAATCTGACAACACCACTGCTGAAGCAGCCAAGCCAACAGTGGCAGCGGCTAGCGAACCAGAAGAAAAAATCCTCAATATTTACAACTGGTCAGACTATATTGCACCAGATACGATTGCTAATTTCGAGAAAGAAACAGGCATTAAAGTTCGTTACGATGTGTTTGATAGTAACGAAATTTTGCATGCAAAACTCATTGCTAAAAATACGGGTTACGACATCGTAGTGCCTTCATCTAATTGGGCGAAGCTACAAATAGATGGTGGTTTATATCAAAAGCTTGATAAAACCAAACTACCTAACATGAAAAATCTTGATCCGGGCATTATGAAAAAGTTAGCCGATCTGGATCCAGATAATGAGCATCTAATTGACTGGATGTGGAGCTATAACACTGTCGGTATCAATGTGGATAAAGTTAAAGCTGCACTTGGTGATACGCCAATGCCAGACAATGCATGGGATTTAGTGTTTAACCCAACTTACACCAACAAATTAAAATCATGTGGCATTACGTTTTTAGATACACCAGCCGATGTGTTTCAAGCGGCATTGCATTATTTAGGTAAGCCTGTTTTTACAGGTACGCCAGATGATTACCAAGCGGCTTTTGATATGTTGATGAAAGTACGTCCAGACATTAAGAAATTCAATTCTGGTGGTCAAATTGATGACTTAGCGAGCGGTAATATTTGTGTAGCCTACGGTTGGGCAGGCGATTTTAATCTAGCGCATAAACGTTCAATCGAGAATAAAGCCGAGCAACATATCGAAGCACTTGTGCCAAAAACAGGTGGTTTAATGTTTATGGATACCATGGCAATTCCTGCTGATGCAAAACATCCAAATAATGCACATTTGTGGATGAACTACATCATGCAGCCAAAGGTAACTGCAGCAATCACCAATACTGTGACTTATGCTAACCCTAACAAAGCCGCGACAGAGTTTGTTGATGCGGACATTAAAAACAACAAATCTATTTTCTTATCTGATCAAGATATTGCTAACTTGGTGCCACCAGGAGTTGAGGATGCGCAAGTAAAACGCAATATGACTCGCTTGTATACCAAGTTTAAAACTGGCGTTTAATCGTTGTTTTATTTGTAGGGGCGGCGTTAATCACGTTGTCTCTACAAAAAATCTCATACGCATCAGTTTTCAATATCTTAGATAAGGGTTTTTATGGCAACGGCTCCTAAAGAAACGAATAAAGCCGCGCAAGAAGTGTTACTGCGTGTTGAAAATGTCACCAAAGTCTACGATGGTACAGTCAAAGCTGTCGATGATGTTTCTCTCACGGTAATGAAGGGTGAAATCTTCGCGCTACTAGGCGGTTCTGGTTGCGGAAAATCTACACTATTGCGCATGATGGCTGGCTTTGAAACGCCCACTAAAGGCAAGATTTTTCTAGCGAATCAAGATATTACTAATCTGCCGCCGTTTCAACGCCCAATTAATATGATGTTTCAATCGTATGCCTTATTTCCTCATTTAAGTGTTTGGGAAAATGTAGCTTTCGGTTTAAAGCGCGACGGTATGCCTAAAGATGAAATAGCCGACCGCGTTGAAAAAATGCTGAGCTTAGCGCAACTGAATAAATATGCAAAACGTAAGCCGCACCAACTCTCAGGTGGTCAGCAGCAACGCGTTGCCTTGGTACGTAGCCTTGCAAAACGCCCTCAGTTATTGTTATTAGATGAGCCTCTCGGAGCCTTAGATAAAAAATTACGAGAAACTACACAGCTTGAACTGGTGAATATCATTGAAGAAGTCGGCGTGACTTGCGTGCTAGTGACGCATGATCAAGAAGAAGCCATGACCATGGCCTCACGGATTGCAGTGATGAGTGAAGGTTATTTCTTGCAAGTTGGCGCGCCTGATGCCGTGTATGAAATGCCAAACAGCCGCAAAGTGGCTGACTTTATTGGTAATGTGAATATATTCGAAGGTAAGATTGAAGAAGATGAGCCTGATCATGTGACCGTGCGTTGCCCAGAGTGCATTCATTACGTAGGGCATGGTGTGAGTGGGCATCCAGGTATGGATGTAGGCGTAGCTTTACGCCCTGAAAAAATCATGCTGTCTAAAGATAAGCCGAATAGTGACTATAACTGGTGTGCTGGAGAAGTCATTGAAATAGTTTACTTTGGCGCCCACACAACTTATCACCTTAAACTTGATAGCGGCAAAGTAATCAAGGCTCAAGAGCTTAATAATACGCGCGATTTGAGTTGCGGTTTAACTTGGGGTGATCGCGCTTATGCAAGTTGGAACGATTTAGCCATGGTGGTGTTAACGCAATAAAGTTAACTCAACTTTTAATTCATTTAGGAAAATTGCTGTGGCTAAAAAACAGAGTTTCTTCACCAGTCTTTCAGCTGGACGCCTTGCGGTTATTGGTGTTCCGTATTTCTGGTTTTTATTGCTTGCGGCTATCCCACTTCTCATTGTGCTTAAAATTAGCTTGTCTGAAATGGAGTCAACTAGCATTTCACACATGATTGATTGGAGCCATGGTTGGCCTAGATTGACTTTAAACTTTGGTAGTTATCAGTTTCTTGCCACTGATTCGCTTTACATCAAAACGTATTTATCCTCTATTAAATACGCAGTCATTACCACTTTATTATGTTTAGCGATTGGCTATCCATTTGCCTACTACATGGCGCGCTCACCTAAACATATGCAACCAACCTTGTTGATGCTGATTATGTTGCCGTTTTGGACATCATTTTTACTACGCATCTATGCTTGGAAAACCTTGTTAGTCAGCAATGGTGTCATCAATAATATACTCATCAGCTTGCATGTCATTGATACACCTATCGAAATGATGAATAACTCTTTTTCATTGTTGTTAGGTATGGTGTACTCATACTTGCCGTTTATGATTTTGCCGCTATACGCCAATTTATCTAAGATGGATATGCGTTATCTAGAAGCCGCCGCAGACCTTGGTACAAGCCCATTCAAGGCTTTTTGGCTGATTACCGTTCCACTTTCAAAAGCGGGCATTATTGCTGGTTCAATGTTGGTGTTTATTCCAGCGCTAGGTGAATACGTGATTCCTGAATTACTCGGCGGCTCAAGCACCTTGATGATCGGTCGCGTGTTGTGGGATGAGTTCTTTAGTAATAATGACTGGCCAATGGCTTCAGCCGTGGCAGTAGTCATGATATTGCTAATCTTAGTACCAATGGGTGTTTACAATAAAGCCCAAGCAGAGCAAATGGAAGGTAAATAATGAGCAACGCTTCAAATAAAATATTTGCTAAAACTTGGATGATTGCTGTCTATTTGTTTTTATATTTGCCAATCATCACACTGGTTGCATTTTCCTTTAATGACTCAAAACTAGTCACCGTTTGGTCTCATGCCAGCTTCCGCTGGTATGCTGCACTGGCACAAGATTCAGACTTAATTTCAGCGGTACTGTTGTCGCTAGAAATTGCAGGTCTGTCTGCATTAATGTCAGTATTTTTTGGTACGTTTACTGCGTTTGCTTTAAATCGTTATAAACGTTTTCAAGGACGTACGTTGCTTACTTCGATGTCTAGCATGCCGTTGGTGATGCCAGATGTGATTGTGGGTTTATCGCTGTTGTTAATGATTGTTTCTGTGCAAAATTGGCTAGGATTTCCAGAGCGTGGCTTATTCACCATTTTGCTGGGTCATGCATTATTAGGCACGGCTTATGCAGCGGTGGTCGTCACCTCACGTTTACGTGAAATGGATAGTAAATTAGATGAAGCCGCAATGGACTTAGGTTGCAAACCTATGCAGGTGTTTACCCTAGTCACTTTCCCTTTGTTAGTTCCTGCGCTAGTTTCTGCATTTTTACTAACATTTACCCTGTCGTTTGATGATGTTGTATTGTCTTCATTCCTATCTGGTCCGGGCTATTCAACGATGCCGATGGTGATTTTCTCACGCGCCAGATTAGGCTTAAACCCAACCATTAATGCGGTTGCAACCGTGACAATTACCGTCGTCACTATTGCAGTCATTGCTTCTAGCTTTTATACCTCACATCAAGAGCGTAAACGTAAGCGCGAAGAGGCACAAGCTTACAGCGATAGCAATAAGTAGTATTTTTTAAGCTGTATTTAATAAGTTGTATTTAAAAAGTAGAAGCGACCTCTCGTCGCTTCTACATCAAACAAAATCAAGCAGAAAATTATGTCCATTCAATTAAAGTATCCCCAATTACTCAAAAACAACCTTACATTGCTGGCTGGGCAATGGGTGAGTGCCGATTCAGGTGAAACGATAAGCGTCACGAATCCTGCTACAGGTTTAGTTGTGGCCTCCGTGCCGCTAATGGGTCGCGCCGAAGCTGAGAGCGCGATTGTAGCTGCTGAAATAGCCCAAAAATCATGGAAAACACTTACAGCTGCTGCACGTGCTGCAATACTTAAACGTTGGTTCGACCTGATTATTCTGCATAGAGAAGATTTAGCGCAACTGCTGACCGCGGAGCAAGGTAAACCATTAGCAGAAGCACGTGGCGAGGTGAATTACGGCGCCAGTTTTATTGAATGGTTTGCTGAAGAAGCTAAACGTGTCTATGGTGAAACAATCCCGGCACCTATGGGCGACCGTCGTTTGTTAGTGCTAAAACAGCCAATAGGTGTCACGGCTGCTATCACACCTTGGAATTTTCCAATCGCTATGATTACCCGTAAAGCGGCGCCTGCGCTTGCTGCTGGTTGTAGCATGATTATTAAACCTGCCGAGCAAACACCTTTATGCGCCATTGCTTTAGCCGTATTGGCAGAAGAAGCGGGCGTGCCTAGTGGTGTATTGCAAGTAATTACAGGCGATGCACGTCAGATCGGCGCGGCTTTGTGTGAAAGCCCTGTGGTCGCCAAACTTTCGTTCACAGGGTCAACAGAAGTTGGACGGATCTTAATGCGCCAATGTGCCGATACGATTAAAAAGCTATCGCTTGAATTGGGAGGCAATGCGCCATTTATCGTCTTCAATGATGCAGACTTAGACGCAGCAGTTGAAGGCGCTATGATTAGCAAATACCGTAATGCTGGACAAACGTGTGTATGTTCAAATCGTCTGTTTGTGCAAGAGGGTGTTTATGAAGAGTTTGCCAAAAAACTAGCTATTAAAGTAGCGCAACTAAAAGTAGGTGCTGGCAACGAAGACGGAGTTACGCAAGGCCCGCTGATTGATACAGCAGCGATAGAGAAAGTTGAAAGCCATGTGGCAGATGCTGTTGCCAAAGGCGCAAAGGTGATGCAAGGTGGCAAGCGTCATACTTTAGGCGGTACATTCTTTGAGCCTACCGTACTAGCCAATGTGAGCGACGATGCGCTAATTTTTAGCGAAGAGACCTTTGGCCCCGTGGCGCCATTATTCCGCTTTAAGACAGATGCAGAAGTCATTGAGTTGGCGAACCGTACCGAATTTGGTTTAGCTTCTTATTTTTACAGTCGAGATATAGGCAGAATCTGGCGCGTGGCAGAGGCGCTTGAATACGGTATGGTAGGCGTGAATACTGGCATGATTTCAAATGAAGTAGCACCTTTTGGTGGCGTTAAGCAATCAGGCTTGGGGCGCGAAGGTTCGCATCACGGCATTGATGAATATCTAGAATTAAAATACGTGTGTATGGCGGGACTATAAATATGGCTGAAATTAAAATTGATTGGCATGAAAGAGCGAAAGATTTAAGAATTGACGGGCGTGCTTTTATTGACGGCCAACGCGTGGATGCGCTTGATGGCAGCACTTTTGAGTGTTTCTCACCGATTGATGGTCGAAAATTGGCTGATGTTGCCAGCAGTAAAGCTGTGGATGTAGACCGTGCCGTTGTTGCTGCACGTGCTGCTTTTAAAGATAGGCGGTGGGCAGGTTTGTCGCCTCGCGAACGTAAACAAACCATGATTCGTTTTGCTGATTTGGTGTTAGCACACAAAGCTGAGTTGGCCTTGTTAGAAACGCTGGATATGGGCAAACCTATCTCGGCAAGTTTGAGTGTAGATGTTAATTCTGCCGCCAATAGTTTGCGCTGGTTTGGTGAAGCGATTGACAAAGTCTACGATGAAATTGCCCCAACAGCAGACCACACACTTGCCATGATTACACGTGAGCCAATCGGCGTGGTTGGCGCAATCGTGCCTTGGAACTACCCAATATTAATGGCTTGCTGGAAGATTGCACCAGCCTTAGCTACTGGTAATAGCATTGTATTGAAACCTTCTGAAAAATCGCCTTTAACAGCCTTAAGACTCGGTGATTTGGCGATAGAGGCTGGTATACCAAAGGGCGTGTTAAATGTAGTGCCAGGCTTTGGCCCAGAGGCAGGGTCGCCATTAGCAATGCATATGGATGTGGACTGCATCGCCTTTACAGGCTCAACAGGTGTGGGTAAGAAAATCCAAATCATGGCAGGGCAGAGCAACCTCAAACGCGCGTGGTGCGAGTTAGGTGGTAAATCACCCAATATCGTATTTGCGGATTGCAAAGATTTGGATAAAGCCGCCGCCGCTTCTATAGGCTCAATTTTTTATAATCAAGGCGAAAGTTGCAATGCGCCTTCACGTTTACTGGTTGAGCGCTCAATTAAGGATGAGTTCGTTAAAAAGCTACTCACTAATTTGCCTGATTATCAGCCAAGTGACCCATTAGATGCCAATACTACGATGGGTGCAATTGTAGATTGCGGTCAGATGGAAAATGTACTGAAATATATTGAAAGTGGTAAAACACAGGGCGCAAAACTCTGCGCAGGCGGTGAACGCGTATTAACTGAAACAGGTGGCTTTTATATCAGCCCAACCGTGTTTGATGACGTGACCAATGACATGAAAATTGCCGCTGAAGAGATTTTTGGCCCAGTACTTTCTATCATTGCTTTTGATACAGAAGAAGAGGCGATAGCCATAGCTAACGACACAGAATATGGCCTTGCTGCAGCTATTTGGACGCAGGATTTGACGCGTGCACATATGGTGTCACGCGCCTTGCGGGCTGGCACAGTGCATGTGAACAGCTATGATGAGGATGATATCACAGTGCCTTTTGGAGGCTATAAACAATCGGGTAACGGTCGCGATAAATCTCTACATGCCTTAGAAAAGTACACTGAGCTTAAAACAACATGGATACGATTAGTTTAACTGGTACTTAATTTAATAATATAAGACTAGAACTCAAAAAATTAGAGGTAAGGACGAAAGCATGATCAATACAGCAATTACTAATCAAGATTTACACAATAGACGTCTAGCAGCCACGCCACGCGGCATAGGTGTGATGGCTAATTTCTTTATCGAACGCGCACTTAACTCAGAAGTGTGGGATGTAGAAGGTAAGCGTTATATCGATTTTGCAGGTGGTATTGCGGTACTTAATACGGGACACAGACACCCAAAAATGGTGGCTGCGATAGAGGCACAGTTGCAACAGTTTACGCACACTTGTTACCAAGTGCTGCCTTATGAGAGCTATGTCACCTTAGCTGAACGTATTAATAAGCTCACGCCGGGCAAGCATGCTAAGAAAACTTGCTTTTTCTCAAGCGGTGCAGAAGCCCTAGAAAATGCAATTAAAATCGCTCGTGCAAGCACTGAGCGCCCGGGTATTGTTGCTTTTGCTGGTGCATTTCATGGTCGTACTATTATGACCAGCGCCATGACTGGTAAAGTTTCCCCTTACAAAATTGGCTTTGGACCATTTCCCGCTGAAATCTATCACATTCCATTCCCGATTGATTTGCATGGCGTTAGTGTTGAGGACTCTATCAATGCACTGCACTTGTTATTCAAGGCAGATATTGATCCTAAACGCGTTGCCGCGATTGTGATTGAGCCAGTACAAGGGGAAGGTGGTTTCTATGCTGCACCACCAGCATTGATGCAAGCACTGCGCAAAGAGTGTGATGAACACGGAATTCTACTAATTTACGATGAAGTCCAAACGGGCTTTGGTCGTACAGGTAAGTTATTTGCGGCAGAACATTATGACGTGATACCAGATATTATCACCATGGCTAAAAGCTTAGCAGGCGGCACCACGCTATCAGCAGTTTGTGGAAAGGCTGAAGTGATGGATGGCCCAGCACCAGGAGGTTTAGGCGGAACTTACGCAGGCAACCCATTAGCCATTGCGGCTTCTCACGCTGTGCTAGATATTATTGAAGAGGAAAATTTAGTTGAGCGCGCAAATGTATTGGGTGCCAAACTCACAGCACGCCTGAAAGCGGCGCAGGCTAAAATACCTGCAATTAAAGATGTGCGGGGCTTGGGTTCTATGTTGGCTGCAGAGTTTTTTGACCCCATCACCAATGAACCTTCTATGGATGCAGTAAAACGCGTACAACAAGCAGCATTAGCTGAAGGCTTGATTCTGCTGACTTGTGGTGTTTATGGTAATGCGATTCGCTTTTTGTATCCCTTGACCATTCAAGACGAAGTATTTGATGAGGCGCTTGATATTATTGATAGGGCTCTAACTAAAGCCTAAGTGCAAATTTCTATTTAATTTCATCAATCCTCTCAAATGCCGCTACCAAGCGGCATTTTGCTCGCTATAATGGTACTAAATTCAGTCATGTTCTTTGGGTAATATTATGCAAATTCAAACAATTAAAACCACTGCTTTTAACGACCAAAAACCAGGCACTTCAGGTTTACGCAAAAAGGTAAAAATTTTTCAGCAAACGGGCTATTTAGAAAATTTTGTACAGAGTATTTTTGATACGCTTGATGTACCAAATAACGCCACATTGGCGCTTGGTGGTGATGGCCGATATTTTAATCGCCAAGCGATTCAAATTATCATCCGCATGGCGGCGGCTAATGGCTTTGCTCGTGTACTGATTGGTCAAGCGGGTATTTTATCTACGCCGGCATGTTCACATATCATTCGTCAATACAAAACATTTGGCGGCATTGTGCTATCCGCGAGCCACAATCAAGGCGGTATCAATGGTGATTTTGGCATTAAATATAACATCAGCAACGGCGGCCCTGCGCCTGAAAAAATCACTGATTCAATTTTTGACTTAAGTAAAAAAATCACAGAATATAAAATCGCAGACTTGCCCGAAGTGGATGTTGATGCATTAGGTAAAACCATATTTAATGATGAAAAATTTACAGTTGAGGTCATTAATGCAGTTCAAGACTACGCAGAATTAATGCAAAAGTTATTTGATTTTTCAGCGATCAAAAAGTTATTGGCAAGTGGTTTTAAAATGCAGTTTGACGCTATGCATGCCGTGACTGGCCCTTACGCACACGAGATTTTTGTCAATCGATTAGGTGCATCAAAGTCTAGCTTAATGAATTGCGTTCCTTCAGAAGACTTTGGTGGAGGTCACCCAGACCCAAATTTAACCTATGCTGAAGATCTAGTTAAAATCATGTTTGCAGGCGAAAGCTCACCAGACTTTGGAGCGGCATCTGATGGTGATGGCGACCGCAATATGATTCTGGGTAAAAACTTTTTTGTAACACCTTCTGATAGCCTCGCTGTTCTTGCTGCCAGTGCAACTTTAGTGCCCGCTTATGCTAACGGCATTGCTGGCGTGGCACGTTCAATGCCTACTAGCGGCGCAGTTGATCGTGTTGCGGCAAAATTAAATATTCCATGTTATGAAACACCAACAGGTTGGAAGTTTTTTGGTAATTTGATGGATGCAGGCAAAGTAACGCTTTGTGGTGAAGAAAGCTTTGGTACCAGCTCTAGCCATGTGCGTGAAAAAGATGGCTTGTGGGCGGTATTGTTTTGGTTGAATGTGTTGGCGAAAAAAGGTGCGTCTGTTGAGCAAATTCTGATGTCGCACTGGGCAGAATTTGGCCGCAATGTTTATTCACGTCATGATTATGAGGCGATTCCAACAGAGGCGGCCAATAGCGTCATTGCGCATATTAAGTCGCAATTTACTAGCTTGCCTAGACAGTCATTTGGTGCATACAAAGTGAAAACCTGTGATGATTTTAGCTATCATGATTCAATTGATGGCTCTATAAGTAATAATCAAGGTATTCGTATTTTGTTTGAAGATGGCTCACGTATCGTGTTCAGGCTATCAGGCACAGGGACGGAGGGTGCAACCATTCGTATTTATTTAGAAGCCTTTGACCCAGATGTAAAAAATCATCATCTGGATGCGCAAGTGGCTTTAGCTGAAATGATTAAGATTGCATTACACATTTCGCAATTAGTGGAAAAAACAGGACGTATTGCCCCTACGGTGATTACATAGTTGAGTGTTTAAATAACAAGACAGCAACATCAAAGATAATTCCACTTAAAAGTCATGTGGTTCGTCATTCTCGCGAAAGCGAGAATCTATTGTGGTTTAGCACCGTAACTTTAAAATCAAAATGGATTCTCGCTTTCGCGAGAATGATGGACATTAGTTTTCTACCTGCTTTATGGTCATCTCTCCTTTATACAGCCTAACATCCATGCGGTTTAGAAATGACATGCCGAGTAGTACGTCGCCATCTAAGCCAGGCGCAATCATTGCCGATACATCATTGGCATCAACGCCACCTAGTTTTACTGAGTGCAAACGCACCATATAACCAACGCTATCGCCATTAGCGGTATTAGTGCGGATGGCGTCTATGCTACTCAATTTCAGTTTGTCGGCAATATTCTGTGAAATCGCCACACCCGTAGCGCCAGTATCTACCAGCACATTTACTTTTTCACCGTTGATGAGAGCCTCTGCTCGATAATGCCCATCTAGACCACGTTTTAATACGACCGTGCTACTCTCACCTAGTCGGTTAATTTTATTTGGATTTTGAATGTTATCCGACAAGTAATAGATAGCGCTTGCTAGCGCAATCCAAATGGCAGCTACAAAAATAGTGTTTTTAGACATGCTATTTTTATTGGGGCTAATTGAGTAGTTGCAATAGCTTGAGTAGTTACAATAGAAGGTTTTAAAACTAAAAACTATTCTGCTTCATCAATCCAAGCCAGTTGTATTGCTTCTAGTATTTTCTCACCGCAATGTTCTGGTAAATCATTAAAGTCATCAAGTGCCATTACCCATTCCATTAAATCGGTAAAGCGTAACGTTTTTGGGTCAATATCTGGGTGTTTATCGTAAAGCTCTTCAGCAACTCTTAAGCTGTCAGTCCATTTCATTTGCGTTATTCCAATAGATGATTAAGTTAGTTTGTAGCTAACTTACATTATAACTTGCTACAAGTGAGCAACTAAATCTTTTGCCTTTAATCTTAGTGCTTGAGCGTGTTAAAATGCGTAAACATTTTTTTCATTAAAATAATCTAGCATTTGGAAAACTAAAACCATGTCGCAAGCACCATTTAATTACACCAATACCCTTAATAAAGCTGATCCAGCATTAGATGCCATGATCAACAGCGAAGTTGTTCGTCAACATGAGCATATCGAGTTGATTGCTTCTGAAAACTACACCAGCCCAGCAGTGATGCAAGCGCAAGGCTCACAGTTAACTAATAAGTATGCAGAAGGTTATCCAGGCAAACGTTTTTATGGCGGTTGTGAATATGTAGACCAAGTTGAACAATTGGCCATTGATCGCTTGAAAGCTTTGTATGGCGCAGAATATGCCAATGTGCAGCCGCATTCAGGCTCACAAGCAAACCAAGCGGTGTATTTCTCTATTCTAAAACCAGGCGATACCATCATGGGTATGAACCTTGGTCACGGTGGTCACTTAACACATGGTTCACCTGCTAACTTATCAGGCAAGTTATTTAACATCGTGCCATACGGCTTAAATGATAAAGAAGAAATTGATTACGATGAGATGGAGCGCATTGCCATTGAATGCAAACCAAAATTGCTAATCGGCGGTGCTTCAGCTTATTCACTACGTTTTGACTGGGCGCGTATGGCTGAGATCGCTAAAAAAGTGGGCGCATATTTCATGGTCGATATGGCGCATTATTCAGGTTTGATTGCGGCTGGTGTCTACCCTAACCCTGTGCCACATGCGGATTTTGTGACTTCAACTACACACAAAACTTTGCGTGGTCCTCGCGGCGGTATTATCTTGGCTAAAGCTGAATTTGAAAAATCATTGAATTCAAGTGTTTTCCCAGCATTGCAGGGTGGTCCATTGATGCACGTGATTGCTGCTAAGGCAACTGCATTCTTAGAGGCTTCTCAACCAGAATTCAAAACCTATCAAGCGCAAGTGATTAAAAATGCACAAGCCATGGCCGAAGCATTGACTGCGCGTGGTTTACGTATTATTTCAGGCCGCACAGAATCACATATGTTCTTGGTAGACTTACGTACAAAAGGTTTAACAGGCAAAGCTGCAGATGCTGCACTAGGTTTAGCGCATATCACTGTGAACAAAAATGCGATTCCTAATGACCCAGAAAGCCCATTTGTGACTTCTGGCATTCGTATTGGTGCACCAGCGATTACAACACGCGGCTTTAAAGAAGATGAAGCGCGTCAAGTAGCTAATTTGATTGCAGATGTTTTGGATAACCCAACGGATGAAGCGGTGATTGCGGCAACTAAAGCAAAAGTACATGCTTTAACTGCGCGCTTTCCAGTTTATCAAAACTAGGTAAAAGTTAATCAATGAAATGTCCTTTTTGCGGTGATGCAGATACACAAGTAATCGATTCGCGCGTCAATGACGAAGGCGACTCTATACGCCGTCGCCGCAAGTGTGGTGCTTGCGATAAGCGGTTTACTACCTACGAAACGGCAGAGTTGCATATGCCACAAGTGGTTAAAACCAATGGTACGCGTGAGGAATTTAACCGCGAAAAACTGCGCTTATCATTCACCCGTGCGTTGCATAAACGCCCTGTGCCGACTGAGTATGTAGACCGTGCCTTAGATAGAATCTCACAAAAGTTATTGAGTTTAGGCGAGCGTGAAATTCCAGCCAGAGATTTAGGTGAAAGCGTGATGCATGAGCTTAAATTGATGGATAAAGTCGCCTATATTCGCTTTGCATCGGTGTATCGAAGCTTTTCGGATGTCGATGATTTTAACGATGCTATTCGCGATTTATAAGCCATTTGATTTGTCAAATTTGATTTACACAATGCTAACCATTAGGATGTAAACATGAAATTTATTAACTGGGCTACCATTGTATTTACCGCATTTACGGTGTTAGTCACGGTGGTGTTTTTCGGATGGTGGATGATGAAAGATAGCCTCGTTTTTGGTGATGAAAAATTCGACCAAGTGAAATGGATGCAAAGCGCAGCTTCGATTGAGCAAGATTGTAAGCGTGGCGATATGGCTTATGACTTACAACAACATGTTCTATCTAAAGGTACCAGCAAAGATGCGGTTGGCGTGTTACTTGGTCGCCCAAGCTATGAAGACGGCAACTCTGTGGAGTACGATTTAGGCAAGTGTATGCATGTTTATCATGGCTTACTGCTTTTCTTTGATGAAAATAATCGCTTAATTAATAGTCGTATTTCATCACACTAAATTTGCCTAATGGCTATTTAATACCTTGTTTACTGTAGCCGACCACACTTACATGGCACTTGCGTTGCGCCTAGCAGAGCAAGGCTTGTATACCACTCAACCTAACCCTCGTGTCGGTTGTGTCATTGTTAAAAACCATCAAATTGTAGGCCAAGGTGCTCACCTTAAAGCTGGTGAGCCACACGCAGAAGTGTTTGCTTTACGCGAAGCTGGCGTGAATGCCGAAGGTGCTGATGCGTATGTCACTCTAGAGCCATGTAATCATCACGGTCGCACGCCGCCTTGTGTCGATGCCTTGATTAATGCTGGTGTTAAGCGCGTAGTATTGGCGATGCAAGACCCGAATCCTTTAGTGGCTGGTAATGGTATCAAGCGCCTCCAAGCAAATGGCATAGCGGTTGAGGTAGGTTTAATGGAAGCTGAATCTAAGTCATTAAACCTTGGTTTTATTTCACGCATGACCTCTGCCATGCCTTATGTGCGCTGTAAAGTGGCGGCGAGTTTAGATGGTCGTACGGCACTAAGTAATGGTAAAAGCCTGTGGATTACTGGCGAGCCAGCAAGGTTGGATGTACAACATTGGCGTGCGCAGTCATGTGCAATCGTGACTGGAATAGGTACGGTGCTTACAGATAATCCCAGCATGAGTGTACGGTTGGCTAACACTAGACGTCAGCCATTGCGAGTGATTGTAGATAGCAATCTGCAAACGCCAACAGATTGTAAAATGCTTAATCCTGAGCTCCTCTCAATCAGGCCTGTATTAATTGCCTATGCGCAGGATATAAACTATAAGGCCGCTTCATTAGCGGCTGTTGGCGCTCAGCTATTGCATTTACCTGACGAAAATGGCCGTGTAGATTTACATGCGCTACTTTCTAATCTAGCCTCGCATGGCGTTAATGATGTGTTGCTAGAAGCAGGGCAGGGCTTGAATGGCGCGTTTCTGCATGCTGGTTTGATTGATGAATTTATTTTTTATTACGCACCAAAACTGATGGGTGCTGATGCAAAGGCGATGTTTGCTATTCCTGAGTTAGTTGAAATGCAGCAGGCAACAGAACTGCAAATCATTGATGTACGCCAAATTGGACGCGATATTCGTTTGCGTGCAAAGTCTGTTAAAAATTAAGTTAGATTAGCCGCATGTTGATAGATACCCATTGCCATCTTGATGCGTCTGAGTTTGATGCTGATAGAGACAATATAGCCATACTGGCTTTGCAGCGAGGCGTTTCAAGCATAGTGATACCTGCTGTGACGCGCGAACACTTCGACACTGTGATTCAGATATGTCTCAAGCATCAACATTGCGCCTATGCGCTTGGAATTCATCCCATGTATGTTGATAAATCACAATTGAGTGATATTGAGACTTTAAAAACTTATATTGAAAATAATAATCCAGTGGCGATAGGTGAAATTGGCTTGGATTACTTTGTCACTAAAAGTAATCTACAACTACAAACTTATTTTTTCACAGAGCAATTAAAGTTAGCCAAACAGTATGATTTACCAGTCATTCTGCATGTCAGAAATGCGATTGATGATGTTTTGAAATATCTACGCCGATACCACCTTAGCGGCGGTATCGCCCACGCATTTAATGGCAGTTTTCAACAGGCGGAACAATTGATTGCGCTTGGTTTTAAATTGGGATTTGGTGGCGCAATGACTTATAGCCGTGCTTTGAAAATTCGAGAGCTTGCGAGAAAACTACCATTAGAATCTATCGTATTAGAGACAGATTCTCCAGATATACCACCCGAGTGGATGGGAGCGGAGGGTAGAAATACTCCGCTAGAACTGAATAAAATCGCACAAGTTTTAGCTGATTTAAGAGGTGCCAATGTGGCTCAAGTGCTTGATATAACTAGCGCCAACGTCCTAAAAGTTTTGCCAAAATTAGCTGACTTATGCACACCATCTCATGTGCTACTTTAAGTATTGGTAAAAACCCTTATAAAACAATGTGATTAATTTAAGTGTATGATTTATAAGGGTTTAATAATAGGTTAAAATTTAAGCGATTTGAAAAAAGCCTTATAAATTGGTATGTTACATTTTCAAGTCACAGTTATTCACAAAGTTATCCACAGATAATGTGGAGAGTATTTTTTGTTTCAGGGAACTTTTTAAAAGTCAACTTTTGAATGAATCATTTATGATAATAAATAATCAAAAATTTCGCACCATTTGGCCTAATGGTGGTGTGGCGACTGGTGGTCGATTCGTCTCTATTATTGATCAAACAAAACTACCTCATACATTTAAAGTTGTTGAAATTATCAACATGTCGCAAATGATCGTTGCGATTAAAACCATGCAAGTTCGTGGTGCACCATTAATAGGCGCTTCAGCCGCTTATGGTATGGCGTTAGCCATGCAAGAAGATTGTAGCAACGAACATTTGCACCTTTCCGCAATGCAGTTAATACAAAGCCGACCGACAGCAGTGAACTTGCGTTGGGCAGTAGAGCGTATGACGCAATTGTTATTGCCCATGGCGACAGAACGTCGTTTGCAAGCCGCATGGGCTGAAGCTGCAAAGATTTGTGACGAGGATGTTTTGCTTAATCAAGCCATTGGCCAGCACGGCTTGAGTTTAATCCAGAAGCTGCATGCTCAAGACTTAAACGTTAAGAATGGCCGCCAATTCAATATTCTCACGCATTGCAATGCAGGTTGGCTCGCCACTGTAGATTTTGGCACAGCGCTTGCACCGATCTACGCTGCACACGATGCTGGGATTAATGTGCATGTGTGGGTGGATGAAACACGCCCACGCAACCAAGGCGCAAGTTTAACGGCTTGGGAGTTAGCACAGCATGGCGTGCCTCATACAGTGATTAGTGATAATGCTGGTGGTCATTTAATGCAGCATGCTCAAGTCGATATGGTTATCGTTGGTGCTGATCGCGTGACCAGTTTGGGCGATGTATGCAATAAAATAGGTACTTATTTAAAAGCACTTGCCGCGTTTGATAATCACGTACCATTCTATGCCGCAGTGCCATCACCAACGATTGATTGGACTATACTAAACGGTGTGCAAGAAATTGAGATAGAAGAGCGCGATGGTCGTGAAGTCGCTTGGATGACAGGTATGCTAGCTACTGGCGAAGTTGCTGAAGTCAATATTTTGCCCGCGAATACCAGAGTGGCTAATCCTGCATTTGACGTTACGCCAGCGCGTTTGGTGACAGGGATTATTACTGAGCATGGTGTATTTGCGCCAAGTCAGCTAAAAAGCACTCTTAAATAAACAAACTATGCAAAACAAACGTGAGCAACTATTAAACATTAGTCAGCAGTTGGTGAATTTTGGTTTGAACCGAGGTACTGCTGGCAATGTCAGTGTGCGAGCAGATGATGCATCGGGACAAGCTGGTTTTTTAATCACACCTTCAGGTTTGGCAGTCGATAAGATGACAACTTCAGACATGGTGTGGATGGATTTCTCAGGTAACGCGACTGGCGCTCATCCGCCATCAAGCGAATGGCGATTCCATCAAGATATTTTGCATCAAAAACCGCAGGTGAATGCTGTAATTCACACGCACAGCCTCTATGCCAGCACGCTCAGTACCTTTCGCAAAGATATGCCACCATTCCACTACATGATTGCGCTTGCTGGCGGCGATAGCATCCGTTGTGCGCCTTATGCTTTGTTTGGCAGTCAGCAGCTCTCAGATAATGCCATCGAAGCACTAAAAGACCGCAAAGCCTGCTTATTAGCCAATCATGGCATGATTGCAGTGGGCGAAACTTTAGAAAAAGCGCTCGACATTACCCAAGAAGTGGAAACTTTGTGCGAGCAATATTTACTTGCCTTGCAAGTCGGTGAGCCGCATATTTTAAGTAAGCAAGAAATGCTGGATGTGCTTGAAAAATTCAAGACTTATGGCAGTTGGGCCGAGACACCTTATGATGGTCGGACTGAGTGAAAGTAGCTAAAAAATAAAATATAAAAAATTACAAGTAAATTAATCCACTTTTATTTTGGATAACGTTTTGTGAGGCATCTGTTTTGCGGTAAAATCTTATCCCGTCTGCAACAAATAATAAGTGCCTTTCCATGACCAAATATGTATTCGTAACCGGCGGTGTAGTTTCTTCTCTTGGTAAAGGCATCGCTGCAGCTAGTCTCGGCGCTATTCTTGAATCGCGTGGCATTAAAGTGACCATGCTCAAACTCGATCCCTATATCAACGTTGACCCTGGCACTATGTCGCCATTTCAGCACGGTGAAGTGTTCGTTACCGACGATGGTGCTGAAACCGACTTAGATTTAGGGCATTACGAGCGCTTTATTTCTCAACGCATGGCAAGGCGTAACAGCTTTACCACTGGCCAAATCTACGAAACAGTGATTAAAAAAGAACGCCGTGGTGAATACCTCGGAAAAACCGTACAGGTGATTCCGCACATTACTGATGAGATTAAAAATCACATCAAACGCGGCGCAGAAGGCGCTGATGTGGCAATTGTTGAAGTTGGTGGCACGGTAGGAGATATTGAGTCACTGCCGTTTTTAGAAGCCATTCGTCAAATGGGTTTCGAAGAAGGTCGTAACAATGCCTGTTATGTGCATTTGACTTTATTGCCGTGGATTCCAACCGCAGGCGAACTTAAAACCAAACCTACACAGCACTCAGTCAAAGAGTTGCGCCAAATTGGTATACAGCCAGATATTTTGTTATGCCGTGCTGAGCGCGAAATTCCAGAAGATGAAAAACGCAAAATTGCCTTATTCACCAATGTCGCGTTTGAGGCAGTGATTAGCGCGATTGATTCGGATTCTATTTATAAAATTCCAGGGCTTTTGCACGACCAAATGATGGATGAAATTGTTTGTCACAAGCTCAATATTTTAGCCAAAGCTGCTGATTTAACCGCTTGGAAAAACATTGTTACGCGCATAGAAAACCCAAAAAATACGGTCAACATTGCCTTTGTGGGTAAATATGTTGATTTAACAGAGAGCTACAAATCGCTCACGGAAGCCTTAATTCATGCAGGCATTCATACCGAATCTAAAGTCAAAATTCACTATATGGATAGTGAAGAGATTGAGAAATCAGGTACCGATATATTAAAAACAATGGATGCGATTTTGATTCCAGGTGGTTTTGGTGTGCGTGGTACAGAAGGTAAAATTGCTGCTATACAATTTGCGCGCGAAAATAAACTGCCATACCTTGGTATTTGTTTGGGTATGCAATTAGCAGTGATTGAGTTCGCCCGTAACGTGGCCGGTTTAGAAGGGGCAAATAGTACTGAATTTAATGCAGAAGCGCCGTATAAGCTGATTGGCTTGATTGACGAATGGAAAGATGCCAGCGGTAAAATTGAAAAGCGTGATGAAAATTCTGATCTCGGCGGTACCATGCGTTTAGGCGCGCAAGTTTGCCCAATTGAACCAAACACGATGGCTGCAAGCATTTATGGCACGCAAGTAAATGAACGCCATCGCCATCGTTATGAAGTGAATAATAATTACGTGGAGCAATTAAAAGCCGCTGGTTTGGTGATTTCTGCCAGAACGCCGACTGAACAATTATGTGAAATGATAGAGTTACCAAAGGCCACGCACCCATGGTTTGTGGCGGTGCAGTTTCACCCTGAGTTTACTTCTAACCCACGGTCAGGCCATCCGCTATTTACCGCTTATGTGAATGCAGCATTAGCTCACAAAGGCGTTAAGTAAAATTTTATAAAAAACACAGTAATAAACACGTATAAATCATTGCAGACTCTCTAATTTAGAGTCACTAAATTTTGAGTCAATAAGTTAAAACTAATTTGTATATTGAGGAGTAGTCATGAGCGCAATTGTAGATATTATCGCCCGCGAAATTTTAGATTCTCGTGGTAACCCAACTGTAGAGTGTGATGTATTGCTTGAAAGCGGTGTGATTGGCCGTGCTGCGGTGCCATCAGGCGCTTCTACCGGCGCTAAAGAAGCGATGGAGTTACGTGACGGTGATAAAAGTCGCTATTTAGGTAAAGGCGTACTGCAAGCCGTTGAGAACGTAAATACCGAAAT
>JAYTRW010000507.1:0-8594 GCA_043745985.1 Methylotenera sp. | reverse complement strand
CATGGTCGTTCCAGTTGCTGGTGCGTTTGAAAAGCTATTTTTATCTTGATGAAAATCATAATCGGATAAAGTCAGTTGCCAGTCAAAAAAGCCTTTATTGTTTGACTTTACATCTAGCGCCTGCATGATGTGCAAGGAATCGGCCTCTGCTGGGCTCATACTAGATATATCATAGCATTGACCATTAAAATTAACCCTGCCGTTATACACCGCATTCCCAGCAGCGTCTTTAACATAGCTTTTCACCTCTGTTTGACTATCCAAACTCCATACGCCCAAGGTGTAAGCTGCTTTAATGGTGGGCGTAATGTCATAAGCCACTTTGAATTTAATGTTGGTTTGCTCAGAGTCATCAATACTAGTCTTTGCTCACTTCAATTTTGTCTTGATATGCACCTGTCACTATTGGGCTTGATCCAGCAGCTGTGGTAGAAAGATTGGCTGTTGAAAATCCCATAGGATGACTTCGATTCTCCAGTCTATCCACACCAAACCAAAAAGATAAGTCATTCACTTTATTGCCAAACGATGCTGTTAAATGATTGCCATTAAAGCTTTCATTCGTACCGTAAAGCTCAAAATTCTGCGTAAAGGCTTGTGCGCTTGCGTGCGCCTCAAATTTATCAGGCATACGTGTAACTAGAGTAATCACACCGCCAAACGAGTTACCCGCATACAATGCAGAAAAAGGTCCGTACATCATACTGATGCTTTCAATTTCTTCTTGTGTCACCATACCCCAGCGCGGTGAGCCAAAATTTCCTTGTAAGAAATTAGACAACAATACGCCATCCGCATATAGCATGTTTTGCGCGCTAGCCAGTGAGCCAACAGTACGGGTAGCAATGTTACCGTTACGATCTCCAATAAAACGCTCACGTACTTGCATGCTAGGCATATATTTCAGAGTTTGTGAGGATGTTGCTGCATTGAGATTCTCTTCAATTTGTTTTTTAACGAAAGTTTCAACCGTGGCTGGATGTTTAAGAATACGACTATCAATCATAGGTGCACGCACCTTCACTGCATCTAGCTCTGTTATAGTTTCAGTTTCTACCTGCGTTTGTTCAGAATTATTTTCAACTGCAGCCTCTTCGGCCATCAACAAACCGCTGTTAAACGCCAAAACTACGGCTAATGTCAATTTATTAAACATAGCCTTCTCCCTAAAATATTTTTATCGCCAAATTGTATTAGAGAAATTCTTACAGCGGAATGTGGCATATTGCCGCGCGACAATTTGTCGCAGGTGAATTATCAGCAGGCTTAAGGTATTATTTTCATTACCGTTTTATAATGAAACCCACTTTGGCTAAACCTCCATAAACGCATGCATACCGCACAACAATCCATAAGTAACGCAACACGCCTCAACATGCAGCGTTTAATGATGCTGCGTGGTGTGGTGATGGCTTGCCTGAGCTTAGTGATATTAGCTTTATATAAAGCGTCCATCCCCATGCCTTACGCGCCACTCATTTCAGCGATAGCTTCATTAGGGCTGTTTAGCTTAATCGCATGGTGGCGCTTAAGAACATCCACACAAACCTCACAACG
The DNA here is from genome assembly GCA_043745985.1 of Methylotenera sp. Lineage (GTDB taxonomy): Bacteria > Pseudomonadota > Gammaproteobacteria > Burkholderiales > Methylophilaceae > Methylotenera. The sequence continues at coordinate 7,037 of JAYTRW010000507.1, read as the reverse complement.
TGAATTAGTCATGCAACTGCTAGGCGATATTGCAGCACTATCGTGGCTGTTTTACTTTAGTGGTGGCTATAGCAACCCTTTTATTTGGATGTATTTGCTGCCGATAACCGTTGCTGCAGTTGCATTAAGGACAACCTACGCGTGGCTGATTGCAGGTTTGAGCATTACTTGCTACACCTTGCTGATGTTTTATCATGTGCCGCTCTCACACCTACACATGCATACGCATGGCGATGCAAAGCTGGATATTCACTTGGTCGGCATGTGGATAGGTTTTGTTGTAAGCTCGGTGATTGTGGCTATATTCATTGCGCGTATTGGGCAAAATTTACGTGATTATGATAAGAAAATTGCAGAAGTCCGCGAGAAAGCACTGGAAAGCGAACGCATGTTAGCCCTTGGCACGCTTGCTACCAGCGCCGCACACGCACTAGGCACGCCACTAGCAACCATGGCGGTGGTAAGCAAAGAGCTCACTCAAGAATATGCGAATCAGCCTGAACTACTAGTGCAACTCAATATATTGCAAAAACAAGTGATACGCTGCAAAGAAATCTTATCCAGCATCACACGTAATGCAGGGCAAGCACGTGCCGATGCAAGGCAAGGATTACCATTGCGAGAGTTCTTACAAGACGCCATTCAACGCTGGCGAGATACCCGCCCGGCAACAGAACTTGTGGTCACTATGCCAAATAATCTTGTTGACCACATGATTGTGATGGATAGAGCTTTGACGCAAGCCATCCAAAACATGCTCGATAACGCCGCGGATGAATCTCCTGAACGCGTGCTATTTAACGCTGAGTGGGATGACAAAACACTGACCATTCAAATTAGAGATTTTGGCAAAGGCTTGAGTACTGAAACTAAAAAGCAGTTAGGTACGCCATTCTTCACATCTAAAAATGAACTAGGTATGGGGCTGGGCGTGTACCTCACACAAACCACACTGGCGCGCTACGATGGTGAGTTGAGCCTAAACAATCATGTCGAAGGTGGCGTATTGACGATGCTTAATTTACCACTTAAAAAATTACGCCTAAAAAAACCTTAGAAAAAATCACGAGCCATTCAATGACCTCTTTAGAGACAAAAAATACTGCTGAAAATGACACAATTAAAAGTGACGTGACAGAGAAAGCAACTTTACTGTTGGTTGACGATGACCAAGATTTTTTAAACGCGCTGGAACCCGCCATGCGCAAACGAGGCTTTTTAGTCAGCTTAGCCAATAGTGCAGAAAGCGCTTTTGAGCTGGCTAAGAATGACCCTCCAGAATTTGCTGTGGTCGATTTAAAAATGTCAGGTAACTCAGGTTTAGTACTAGTGCGGCAATTGGCTAGCCTGAATGCGGGCACGCGCATAGTCGTGCTCACAGGCTTTGCCAGCGTGACCACGGCGGTAGAGGCCATCAAACTGGGCGCGACGCATTATCTAGCAAAACCAGTCGACGCTGATGAAATTGTCGCCGCTTTTGAAAAACAAACAGGTGATGATGAGGTAGAATTAGCCTCTAACCCATTACCGATAGAACGCTTAGAGTGGGAGCATATCCAGCGCGTTTTAGCGGAACATGATGGTAATATTTCAGCCACCGCACGCAGTTTGAATATGCACAGACGCACTTTGCAAAGAAAGCTAAATAAGCACCCCAGCAGTTATACTAAGTAACACACTCAGCTAGAAATCTTAAGTAAAAATCAAAGAAGAAATTAAGGGAAATGTATGGCAGCAGGCAGTTTACTCGCACTTTTAGATGACATCGCAACCATCTTGGATGATGTTTCAGTCATGACGCAAATGGCCGCAAAAAAAACGGCTGGCGTATTAGGTGATGATCTTGCACTGAACGCTCAACAGGTGAATGGCATTGCGGCAGAGCGCGAATTGCCAGTCGTATGGGCTGTGGCAAAAGGTTCGCTAATCAATAAACTTATATTAGTTCCCACTGCCCTCGCCATTAGCTACTTTGCACCGTGGGCCATTACGCCCTTACTCATGCTTGGTGGCGCATACTTGTGCTTTGAAGGGTTTGAAAAATTAGCGCATAAATTTCTACATGGCTCACAAGCTGATGATGCGCATGATGTCGCACTAGAGCAAGCAGTCGCCGACCCTAAAGCGGACCTTGTTGCGCTAGAAAAAGACAAAATCAAAGGCGCCATTCGTACTGACTTTGTATTATCCGCAGAAATCATCGTTATCGCATTAGGCACGGTGGCAACAGCCGATTTCACCAAGCAAGTCATTGTTGTTTCAGCCATCGCAATCATCATGACATTTGGCGTATATGGCTTGGTAGCGGGCATAGTGAAGCTTGATGACCTTGGCTTACATTTAATGCTTAAAAAAGGCAGTAGTTTTTATAAACAACTTCTGCGTAAAGTGGGCGAAAAGCTATTAGCCGCAGCCCCCTATTTAATGCGCATTCTAACGGCATTAGGCACAGCTGCGATGTTTGTTGTTGGCGGCAGCATTATCGGTCACGGCATTCCTGCTTTGCATCACTTTAGTGAACGTTATGCTGAAAGCATGCGCGTATTGCCTTTGATTGGCAGCTTCTCAGCAATCGTTTTACCCTTGTTAATAGATGCAATAGTTGGTTTAATGGTAGGCGCAATTTGCGTAGCGCTAATTGAGGTCGCCAATAAAATCTTACCTAAAAAAGCATTAAAATAAACCTGACTAAGCACTTAACTAAATTTACATTTTTTTACATTCAATGCTATAGTTTATTCAGAAATTCTAATCAACAAATATCTAACCTTAAGCTTTTAAACGTCTAGAAATTTAAAGTGCTAGATATTAAAGAACTATCAATCTAAACGGTAATGTAAGCGCTTCCATGCATTAAAAACGCTACCCGCTAAATATCAAATTCCAACTGATATGCTTTGCATTGAAATTACCGAACATGCTTTGCTCGATGACATTGATATCGTAAAGAAAAATATGCGCTTTATTAAAGAGGCTGGCTTTAACATCTCTTTAGATGATTTGGGTATGGGGCACTCATCACTCATCTATCTAAAACGTTGGTCGGTAGATGAGGTGAAGATTGACCGTACCTTTATTGATGGCTTACAAAACAGCGAGGAAGATCGTGTGATTATCAAAGCGATTGTCGCTTTGGCCGATGCTCTTAGCTTAGATATTGTCGCCGAAGGCATTGAAAATCAATCTCAAGCAAATATTGTCAAAGCCAGCGGCTGCAAAGTGGTTCAAGGCTTTTTTTATTCAATACCACTGCCCGCAGCAGAAGTTACAACTTGGTTTAAGAGGTGAGCTGCTATTTATTTGTCCACGCCAAAAACAATACCTAATCCAGTTAAATGCTAATTTGCAGTAACACCTGCACATCATCCTCTGCGGTTATTTTCTGCTTTTTACGTACTTCGGCTTTTATAGGTAAGATATAAGCATCTAAGCTGCCAGATGGAAAAACCGAAGTCTCCCAAACTGTGCCGCCTATATTAGCCGACACACGCACCGAACCCCAGCCGCGCCTTTTACCGAAATGGTTATCGCTAAAGAATTTAATTTCTTCGGACTTATCTTGCGGCAGAGTGATGAAATGCCAAGTACCTTTACCCTGCCATACCCAACACTTGCCAATAAACGTGAAATTGATATCAATCATGATAAAGCGTTATTCATCTTCGCCATGTAAAGTCACAATTTAACTTTAGAGTATATTTAGTTTGGCTTTTTAAAACTATCCAGCAATAGCAAACCTACCCCCACACAAATCGAGCTATCAGCCACATTAAAAGCAGGCCAATACATTTGTTGATAATGAAAATTAAGAAAATCGATGACATAGCCTAATGTCACACGATCATATAAATTACCGATTGCGCCACCCAACACCAAAGCTAAACCGACACAAAAAAGTTTTTCAGTACGATGCTTCTGAATAAGATAACTAATCACACCAATAGCAATGACCGAAACGCCAGCGAAGAACCAGCGCTGAACACCTCCCGCATCATGCAAAAAACCAAAAGCCGAGCCTTCATTGTGATAATGCACCAAGTCAAAAAAGCTCGTGAACGTGAGCGTTTCGCCATAAGCGAAAGCACCTTGTATTAAATGCTTGGTGTATAAATCAAGCGCAACTATCACTGCACTTATAGCAAAATACTTACGCATATTTGCGCGCCTCACCTTTGCCAAACAAGTTACTTACGCAACGGCCGCAGATATGTTGATGATCAGCGTCAGCACCCACGTCAGCGCGGTAATGCCAGCAACGGTCGCATTTTTTGTGAGCACTTGGGTTGACTAAAATTTTCTGCTCAGCATCACTCAACACTTTGTAAACTTTTGCACTAGAGGTAATCATCGCAAAACGTAAATCATCACCTAAACTATTGAGAGCATCAAAAGTGACATTCGGTAAATAAAGTGCTAACTCAGCTTGCAATGAAGAACCTACCTGACCCGCTGCACGTAATATCTCAATCTCTTTTGCAGCTTGACCACGCACAGTAATAACTGCTTCCCACGCGCTAATGCGCTCTGCACTTAAGCCATGCTCAGACAATTCATGCCAAATATCCTCGAACACCGTTTTATCTGCCTCAAGACCTAAAGTTTGCCAAATCTCATTTGCAGTAAAGCTCAATATCGGTGCCATTAAACGCATCATGCAATGCGTAATTTCATGCAATGCGCTTTGTGCCGCGCGACGCGCTGGTGAGTTCTCACCTGCGGTGTAGAGCCTGTCTTTAAGAATATCTAAATAGAAGCCACCCAAATCTTCTGAGCAAAAGCTCACGAATTTTTGCACAGCCAAATGAAACTCGTAACGATCATAATCAGCCAGCACTGCTGTTTGCAGCTTGTGAGTCAAATGCAGTGCATAACAATCAATCTCTAACCACTCACTGACCGATAGCAAGTCTTTATTTGCATCAAAATCCGCGATATTCGCCAATAGAAACTTCATGGTATTACGAATACGGCGATAGCTTTCCGCGACGCGCTTTAAGATTTCATCAGAGATTGTGAGCTCGCCAGAGTAATCGGTAGAAGCCGTCCATAAGCGCAGAATATCCGCACCATAGGTATCCATCACCTTTTGCGGTGCGACCACGTTACCTTTAGATTTACTCATTTTGTGACCAGCGCCATCCACCACAAAACCGTGGGTAAGTAAGGCGTTGTATGGCGCACGACCATCAATGGCACAGCCTGTTAACAATGAGCTTTGAAACCAGCCACGATGTTGATCTGAGCCTTCAAGATACAAATCAGCTGGAAACGCCAACTCAGGGCGGCGCTTTAACACTGCTGCATGCGTTGCGCCAGAATCAAACCACACGTCTAAGGTATAAGTGACTTTTTTGTAGTCAGCCGCATTTAATGCTGCGTGCTGTGCTAAGAAAGCTGCACCATCTAAGCTAAACCAAGCTTCCACGCCATGTGCTTCTACAAGCAAAGCCGCCGCTTCAAGTAAATCTTCGGTTTGTGGATGCGGATCACCCGTTTCTTTATGCACAAAGAATGGCATAGGCACGCCCCAATTACGTTGGCGTGATACACACCAATCAGGGCGATTTTTAATCATTGCCTCTAGACGCGCACGACCCCAAGCTGGGAAGAACTCAGTAGCATCTACGGCTTTATTCGCATATTCGCGCAAACTGATTCCAACAGCATCTTGCGCATACATTCCAATAAACCATTGGTGCGTAGCCAATTGCATTAATGGTGTTTTATGACGCCAGCAATGCGGAAAGCTATGGTTCAAACGCGCACTTGCAAGCAAAGCACCGCTATCTGCCATGACGGCCAAGATGACCTTGTTAGCCTCTTTTCTGTCTAAACCGCGAATCGCCGCAAACTCAACTAAGTCGCTATTAAAGAACTTACCATCGCCACCCATTAAAATACGTGGTTTTTCATTGGGGAAGTTTGCTTTCATCACCAGCCAGTCATCGTTACCGTGTGCTGCAGCGGTGTGGACTAAGCCTGTACCTGCATCAGTCGTCACATGGTCACCACAGATGATAGGCACTTGGCGGTTATCGAATGGGTGTTGTAAAACTAACTTTTCTAACGCAGCACCTAGGCAACTAGCAAGCACGGCTGTATCAGTTTCAGCGTAACGTTCTAAAGTTGCTTTCGCCAAGTCTTGCGCCAAAATTAACAGGCCACGGCTTGTTTTGACTAAGTCATAAGTTAAATTTGCATTCACCGAAACTGCTTGATTTGCTGGCAACGTCCAAGGCGTAGTCGTCCAAATTACGGCATAAGCATCACCTGACATCGCTACGCCAAAGGCTTTACTCAATGCCGAGTTATCAACCACCTTAAACCCAACATCAATCGCAGGCGAGTTCACATCTTCATATTCAACCTCAGCTTCAGCCAATGCTGAACCGCAATCCACGCACCAATGTACGGGCTTGCTACCTTGGTATAAATAACCATTTTTTTGAATATCTCCCAACGCGCGCATGATGTCGGCTTCGGTTTTGAAATCCATTGTTAAATATGGATTATCCCAATCGCCCAACACGCCTAGGCGGATAAAGTCTTTCTTTTGGCGCGCCACTTGTTCTGCCGCATATTCACGGCACAACTCACGAAACTTAGCTGGATCTATATTTTTACCGTGATTTTTTTCAACGACTAATTCGATTGGCAATCCATGACAATCCCAGCCTGGCACATAAGGTGCATCAAAACCGCTCATGGTTTTAGATTTAACAATGATGTCTTTTAAGATTTTATTCACTGCGTGACCAATATGAATATCGCCGTTAGCATACGGTGGGCCATCATGCAGAATGAATTTTTTAGCGCCTTTGCGGGCTTTACGAATTCTTTGATATAACTGCTTATCTTGCCATTCCTTAAGCCAAGCTGGCTCGCGCTTAGCTAAATCTCCCCGCATTGGAAAGCTGGTTTCAGGTAAGTTAAGTTTATATTTGCTTACTTCTTCGGTCATTTTAAATCTCTAATCAATCTTAATTGTCATTCCGACGAAAGTCGGAATCCAGTGTCTTTACTACTTAAACTTAGTC
>JAYTRW010000506.1:0-2748 GCA_043745985.1 Methylotenera sp. | reverse complement strand
TTCATGCAGATGTAGCACTATCTGCTGGTGTGCAACAAATGGTACGTAGTGACATTGGCTGCGCAGGTGTGATGTTCACGATTGATACAGAGTCTGGTTTTAAAGACGTTGTGTTTATTACTTCATCATACGGCTTAGGTGAAACAGTTGTGCAAGGTGCAGTAAACCCTGATGAATTCTATGTGCACAAACCAACGCTAGCACTCGGTAAACCATCTATCGTACGTCGCACGATGGGTTCTAAACTCATCAAAATGGTATTCTCTGACGCAACTCGCGCAGGTAAAAGCACACACACGATTGAAGTTGATTCTGCTGATAGCGACCGCTATTCATTATCAAACGAAGATGTACTTGAATTAGCACGCTACGCAATGACCATTGAAGCGCATTATGGTTGCCCAATGGATATTGAATGGGGTAAAAATGGCGTTGATAACAAGCTATACATCTTACAAGCTCGCCCTGAGACAGTGAAATCGCAAGAGTCATTAAACAATGTCACTGAAACTTTCAAATTAAACAAACATAGCGAAAAACCATTAGTGGTTGGTCGCGCGGTGACGCAAAAAGTCGGTGTTGGCCCGGTGCGTATTGTGTTAGATCCAGCAGATATGCACTTAGTACAACCTGGTGATGTGCTGGTTGCCGACATGACAGACCCTAACTGGGAGCCTGTGATGAAGCGTGCTAGTGCGCTGGTTACTAATCGTGGCGGTCGTACTTGCCATGCAGCGATTATCGCTCGCGAACTTGGCATTCCTGCAATTGTTGGTTCTGTTAACGCGACTGACGTATTACGTGAAGGCGAAATCGTTACGGTTTCTTGCGCTGAAGGTGAGTCAGGCTTTGTTTACCACGGTGCGATTGAATTTGAAGTTAATAGGCAAGCGACAGCCACACTTCCGCCAGCACCTTGCAAAATTATGATGAACGTTGGTAATCCAGACATGGCGTTTGGTTTTGCAAAAACGCCAAACGATGGCGTAGGTTTAGCGCGTTTAGAGTTCGTGATTAACAATATGGTTGGCATACACCCGAAAGCCATCTTAAACGTTGATGCGATGCCACAAGCCATACAAAAAACCATCAAAAACCGCGCACGTGGCTACGCTTCACCTAAGCAATTTTACATTGATAAAGTGGCTGAAGGCGTCGCAACCATTGCCGCAGCGTTCTATCCAAAACCAGTGATTGTGCGTACTTCTGATTTCAAATCAAACGAGTATAAAAAACTGGTTGGCGGTGATATTTACGAGCCAGATGAAGAAAACCCAATGATTGGTTTCCGTGGCGCAGCGCGTTACATGGCAGAAGACTTTAAAGAGTGCTTTGCTATGGAATGTACAGCCATGAAAAAAGTACGCGATGAAATGGGTTTAACCAACGTAGAGTTAATGATTCCATTTGTACGTACTCTTGATGAAGCCAAAGCTGTGACCGAAATCATGGCGGCTAATGGGCTTAAACGCGGCCAAAATGGCTTGCGCTTAATTATGATGTGCGAAATCCCGTCAAATGCCATATTAGCTGAGCAATTCTTGCAATACTTTGATGGCTTCTCAATCGGCTCAAACGACCTCACTCAACTTACATTAGGTATGGACCGTGATTCTGGCATTTTGGCTGACGGCTTTGACGAGCGTAATGATGCCGTAAAAGAGTTGATTAAAATGGCGATTCACACTTGCAACCGCCTAGGTAAATATGTCGGCATTTGCGGTCAAGGCCCATCCGACCACCCTGACTTTGCGGAGTGGTTAGTAGCTGAAGGCATACAATCAATGTCATTAAATCCAGATACAGTGGTCAGCACTTGGCAAAGACTTGCAAAGAAATAACAGGCTAATATAAAAAGGTTCTGTAATGCTAAAACGCACTGTATTTTTCGTTTCAGATGGTACTGGTATTACAGCGGGTGCCTTGGGTAAATTATTGGAGCATTTTCCAGGCACCAATTTTACTCAAGTGCGCCTACCTTTCACTGACACCTTAGATAAAATCAAACAAGCGCAAGAGGACATACTTAATGCGGCTGAGGAAGATGGGGGTCGCCCTGTAGTGATTATGTCTTTAGGTAACATTGAGCAACGTAATACTTTAAAGCAATCTAATGCTTATTTCATTGACTTGTTTAACACGTTTATTGACCCACTAGGCTTAGAGTTAGATCAGCAACCACTTACAGGCGCAGGTATTGCCCATAGTGTGATGGGTACCAAATACAATGACCGCATGGAGGCCGTTAACTTCACGCTGAATCACGATGATGGCATGACTAATTCTGGTCTAGAAGAAGCGCAAGTTATTCTCATTGGTGTGTCACGTTGCGGAAAAACCCCTACTAGCGTTTATCTTGCGATGCAGTTTGGCATTAAAGCCGCCAATTACCCATTGATTCCAGAAGACTTTGAGCGTGGCTCTTTGCCTGCTGTGCTGCATAAGCATTTGGATAAAACATTCGGCCTCACCATTAAGCCAGAACGCCTGCATGCGGTACGTAATGAACGCAGATCTGGTAGCTTTTATGCATCACTAGATAATTGTCGTAAAGAGATTACGACAGCAGAAACTTTGATGCGTAATGCTGGCATCACTTGGGCAGATTCAACCAGTCGCTCAGTTGAAGAGCTCTCAGCCATCATTATGGAAAAAACCCGCAAACACGTTTAAAAACATGTTTTATAAAAGATGTCCCGTCCTAAAATAGGTTGACAGTTATTCACCTGTTTTAGGTGATTTAAAAAA
>JAYTRW010000505.1:0-2760 GCA_043745985.1 Methylotenera sp. | reverse complement strand
TGATACTGATGCTCTCACTAGCAGGTGGTTACTTTATTGCCTTGCGGATTAATCGACCCATGCACTTATTGATGAATGCTGCTAATAGGTTACGTAAGGGTGAGCAGCCTGAAAAATTGCCTGAAGGCAGTTTTGCTGAGTTACGTGAGGTGAATGAAACTTTTAATAAAATGGCAGATTCTTTAGCTGAACTTGATGCAGAAAGAACATTGATTCTTGCAGGCGTTTCGCACGATATTCGCACGCCATTAGCAAGATTACGCTTATCAGTAGAAATGTTACCTGATGAGGGTTGTGGCAACTTAAAAAATGGCATGATACAAGACATTGCCGACATGGATAATATCATTCATCAGTTTTTAGATTTTGTGAAAGGTGTCGAAGGCGAACCCACACAAATGATTGACATCAACACCTTATTGCAAGCAGTGCATGATAGACAACTCCGCGCGGGGCGTGACCTAGTAGTGCAGTTAGCACCCACTTACTTCATTCCTATCAAGCCATTGGCCATGCAACGATTACTGGACAATTTAGTGGGAAATGCTTATGCCTATGGTAAGGGGCAGGCACGTATCGCCGGCAAAGTCACGGCTGAACATATTGTGATAAGTGTGTTTGATAATGGCCCGGGGATTCCTGAAAGCCACTTACAAAAGCTGCTTCGTCCATTTGAAAGACTAGATACCGCGCGCAGCAATGCAGGCGGTAGTGGCTTAGGTTTAGCCATTGCTGACCGCATAGCCAAACTGCATCATGGTAAATTAGAGTTAATTAACCGACCAGAAGGCGGCTTAGAAGCAAGGCTGAGTATCCCAATTAAAAGCTAATCGCTATTTAAAAACCAACCCACTAGCACGTTAATGCTGCTCTAATTTTAACAAGCTATCAAACTGCTCAATAGGCATAGGCTTGCCAAATAAGTATCCTTGAAAGTGCTGACAACCTTTATTTAGCAGAAGCTCTTTCTGCACCTCGGTTTCAACACCTTCGGCAATCACTTCAAAACCTAAACTGCGAGACATAGCAATAATAGTACGTACGATAGATCTGTCATTGCTATCCTCAACAATATCACGAACAAATGATTGGTCAATTTTGAGTTGACTCAATGGCAACATTTTTAAATACTGTAAAGATGAATAGCCTGTACCAAAGTCATCTAACGAGAACTGCACACCAATAGCTTCTAAAGCAATCATAGAAATGACGATATTATCGACATTCCCTAGCAAAATTCTTTCGGTTAGTTCCAACTTCAGATGTTGCGGCTTAACATTGTATCGATTCAGCATAGCTTGAACCTGCCGCACAAAATCTGCTTGGCTAAACTGCTTAGCGCTTACATTCACTGATAAAGTCAGGTTTTTTGTCGATTCATACTGTTACCACACTTCAAGCTGGACACAAGCAGTATCGAGAACCCATTGCCCAATAGGTAAAATCAAACCAGTCTCTTCCGCAAGCGGAATAAAGTCTAATGGAGAGATCATGCCACGTTCTGGGTGTATCCAGCGAATTAAAACCTCTGTCCCAAATGGACGGGCTGATTGATCGACTTGCACTTGGTAATGCAATTGAAACTGCTTATTCTCAAGAGCTGTTCGAAGCTCTATTTCCAAGGCAGCTCGAGTATTAAAGACTTCTTGCATCTTCGGGTCAAAGAAACATAAGGTATTACGCCCAGCTTTCTTTGCTTGATACATAGAAATATCAGCTTGTTTTAAAAGATCCGCTATCATCAGCTGATTCCCTTCTAACATCGTCACGCCGATACTGGACGTATTGTGATAATGATATGTGCCAAGTAAGTATGGCTGATTAAGCGCAGCTAAAACCTTCTCACCCAACATTTCTGCCGAGGCCGCTGCATCTAATATATTGTCACTAAGGTCTTCTAATAAAATGACAAGCTCATCGCCACCAAGACGCGCAACAGTATCACCTTCACGAATATTTGCACTCAGGCGCCCCGCCACCTGTTGAGGTAATAAATCACCTATGTCATGCCCTAGCGTGTCATTCAACGTTTTAAAGTTATCTAAGTCTATAAGTAGCAATGCACCTATTTGAGAAGTACGTGCGCTAGAAGCAATTGCTTGCTTGAGCCTATCATTGAAAAGTTGACGATTGGGTAACTGAGTGAGTAAATCATGAAAAGCAATATGAAGAATCTTATCTGCAGCAGCTTTTCTCTCGGTAATATCAACATGAGAGCTGACATAGTGGATAACGATGTCATCTTTACTTTTGACCGCAGAGATCGAAAGCAAATTAGACAGCAATTGGCCATTTTTATGTCGATTTAAAATTTCACCTTGCCATGAGCCAGTCGTATTAATTTGATGCCACATCTCATCATAAAAAGCAGAATCATGCGAGTCCGATCTAAGTAACTTAGCCGTTCTACCCACCACCTCTTCGGCGGTGTATCCAAATGTCTCGGTAAATACTTTATTCACTCTGAGTATATTCAGTGCAGCGTCAGTAATCACCACTGAGTTGGGGGATTCAAATGCTACTGCTGCAATCTGTAAGTTGATCTCAGCCTGCTTAAAAGCAGTAATATCGCGTGAAATACCAAACACCCCAATCACATTTCCTGCATCATCAAACATTGGCCCTTTGATAACATCAAAAATGATGGACTTACCTTCAAGCGAAACTAAGCTTTCCTCATAAGATTGAGTCTGCCGATTCTCCATCACTTGCTGATCTCGCATCATCACGGTTTGAGCTGAACTCTCAGGAAAAAGAAAA
>JAYTRW010000504.1:0-2772 GCA_043745985.1 Methylotenera sp. | reverse complement strand
AGTGGTATCAGTCAGTATCATTGCAAACTGAACACCTGCAATGCGAGCTACAAAATCTTGCTCTCGAGCCGTAGCTTTAATTTTCTCTGCGACTACATGTAGAACCTCATCCCCAGCATCATGACCTAGAATGTTGTTGATTTGCTTGAATCGATTTAAGTTTAGAACAAAGATAGTCAGTTGCTGCTTAGTCACTTCAGCCTGTTCTAGTGCTTTATTTAGTCTCAGCATGAATGAGGTTCTATTGGGTAAGTGTGTTAATTCGTCAAAGTAGGCTAACCTTGAAATGCTTTTCTCTCTACTTGAAATGGCTTCACTCATGCTGCTAAAGCTGCGACTAAGCTCGCCAAGCTCATCCGTTCTATCTGACGTAATGGAAACTTCATAGTTACCTTTTTCTAGACTCTTAGCCACTTTCACTAAATCAGTAACGGGCTTGGTAATAAATTTAGATACATAGTAAATACTAATTGCAAGTACGAATGTACCAAAAATAGTCAAAATTAATAAGGTAAGTTGTAAGCTTTTATAAGGAGCGGTTGCTTCGTCGATTGAGCGTTGTAATACCGCGTACAGCACTTGGTTAGGATTGTTTAAAATAGACACATAACGAGAGCCAAATGAAATGCCATCAATGTTAATTTCACGATTCATTGTCTTCGCATCAATGAGGTTCGAGCCCTGAGTCATAATGTTGTTAATTGAGGGGCTACTTAAGGTTGATGCTGTTAACAACCAGTTTGCATCATTTGCACGGCTCACAAACGTGACTTCAAGATTACTTAATTTATGTAATTTTTTAGCTAAAGTATTATTGATTTTGAACCCCATAATGACCCAACCTATGGTTAATGGCGCTTTAACCGGCACGGCAACTAGTTGGTAAGGTTCATTATTAAAAATAGCAAAACTTTTAAAATCCCCTGATTCTTGAGCATTTTCTACAAGCGCTGTTACTGCAGATTTAACATCCCCATAAATTTTTTCGCCAGAAACTATCTGATGATCATCAGCAGTTGTATAAAATTTGGATGAGGTATAAAAAACTGAGATGTTAGCGCCAAGTCGCTGTTGCTGGTTATTAAGCGCGGATAACATAGTTTCATCATCATTTGATGCAATGGCCTGTCTAAATCCATAATCAATAGCAAGGATTCTTGCGCCTTGGCTCAAGCTCTCAGAATTTTGATTTAACAAGCTCAGAAATATTTTTTCACCAAGCGCAAGCTGTTCACTGACTGATGCACGGGCATTTTTCTCAATACTCAATCTAATGGCGATAGATCCTATAATTTGGATGCTAAGAATGAGCGTTAGAAATATTAAAGTAATTCTTGTATTGAGACTTTTAAATTTCATTGAGTTTTATATTTGAGTTAAGACTGACTAAATTAAGTTAAATTGAGGCTTTAATGTCAATCATCACTTTGATGGTGTCAGCACCTTTGGTGGATACGGGCTTATCAACCGTCACGTTTTCTTTTCTTAGGGCGTAATGCCATACCTTTAGTAGGTAATCTCCGTTAGGTATATCAGTAATTTTGACCTTTCCGTCAGCATCTGTTTTAGCAAAGTAAGGTGTATCTACAATATAAACAAAGGCAAGCATTTGGTCGTGGATATTGCAACCGAGTACGACTGTGCCAGCCTTATCAAACACGACAGGCGTACTTGGTACCCCTGAGTATAGTTTTAATTCAAAAGTTTTGGCGGGTGAGAACGAGTAAACATGATGCCTTACAGAGTCTTTGTTCGGGAAAATGATAGTACTGCCAGCTTGTATTACTGTGACTAAAGGAATAAATGTTTTATTTTTTTGGGCAATTTCTGCTTGGTTTTTTATGAATGGTGCGGTTTTATCTTTTGGTTCTAAATACACCACAGCGTTTTCAACACTAGCGCCAACAATATTAGTTACTTGAACTTCAACTTCTGCAGCTTTTGCAAATGAACTTAACATGCATGACAGTATGAGAGCGCTAAGAAAATACTGATGCACCGCATGTTTGGGAGAGGTCATAAAAGTTTATCCTAAAATTATAATTACTGAGTACTGATTATATCGCGCTTCATTGGTGCCAAAATTTTTAGAAGTTCATTTTTCTCTCGGGTGTTGGCATGTCTACTAAGAGACTCTCTAAATACTGCGACAAATAACTCAAACTCTGCAGTTGATATTTTTGCGTCTTTGTGTGCATTTATCATTGTTTCGCCATCGTATTCACAACCACCGCCAGTCAATTTGCAAATTTGACTGACGACACTCTCTTTAAGTTTCGGCAGTTTTATGTCTTTAAATGATCTTGAGGTTTTAGGGTTACTGGAAACTTCATCGATAGTTTCAGATACAACCATTTTAATGGTGGGTAAGCCACCCATTCTATTAAACAAACTATCTTCAGAATTGGTATTTGATTGTGCTGCGCTGGCGCTGTTTGAATTAGCTTTATTAGCCAATAGAGAGCACCCCTGCAGGCTAGTTAATGTGCATACAGCAATCAAAAACCACTTAAATGTTATTAGTTTCATCATCAATTATAAGAGTATTAAACAGTAATGAATTATATATCTTACTAGTGAAGTTTATATGGTGAATAAAGCTATGAATTATCAGCTAATTTGCCATTTAGACTGGTCATATCACTTGTATAATTTGAACAGTAAAAAATATAAGGGTCTGTCCTAGATAATACATAAAATGTTATAAGGATGGCATGAGAAAGAGCGGATTAAGTTCAGCGAAGCAAACCAAATTACTAGAGCATTTTGTTG
>JAYTRW010000503.1:0-2775 GCA_043745985.1 Methylotenera sp. | reverse complement strand
CATATTGCATCCCAATGCGGGTAATCGCCTACCCGCTTTACTAAGCCTGCCCGTATTGGGTTTGCAATTATGTAGCGCGCTATGGCTTGAATATCTTCTTCTTTGCGTATTGCATGATCGTAATAGCCTGCTTGCCAAAGGGGTGAACCTATTTTAACAGTGGCTTTTGACTTTACGCTTTTAATGATGTTTGATAGCGATTGCGTGCCTGCCAATTGAAATAGCCAGTGAATATGATCTGGCATTACAACAAATGCAAATGTGTTGGTTTGTGCTTGCTGATCTGTTTGTTTAAGTATGCTAATTAGCACTCTGGCTTTTGCAAAGTCTTGATAAACTGGCAAACGATTTATTGTTGTAAATGTGATGTGATAAATTTGGTTTTGTTGTGAACATCTACCTAGTCGAAGGTTTTTTTGATGCGGGTTCATCATTTTATTTATGAAAATGCTCAAATCTTTTGTAGGGTCTGTAGGAGCGATATTTATATCGTGATGGCTACGGTTGTTTTATGTTGCATTGCTTTCGCGATTTAAAAATCGCTCCTACGATTAAATCTTTATTGCTTATCAACCTTATTGTAGGAGCGATATTTATATCGCGATGGCTAAGGTTGTTTACGCCACATTGCTTTCGCGATCTGAAGATCGCTCCTACATAAAATCACAAATATTCTTCTACCGTAAAGAGTTTACGATGTTCGCGAATAGCGAAGCGATCTGTCATCCCTGCAATGTAGTCTGCTACGGCGCGGGCTTTATCTGCATCTGCGGATAATTGAAATTCTTCTGGTAACAGACCTATATTCTCAAAAAAGGTTACAAATAGCTCGCGAATGATGCGCGCGGCTTTAGCACTCATGCGATTGACTTTGTAGTGGTGGTATAAGTTTTTGCGTAAGAATTGCTTTAGCTTATGATTTTGCTCTGCAACTTGACTACTAAAGCTGATTAATTGTGGCAGTTGACGAATATCGTTGATTGATTTGGGCTGATGTTTATTGATGTTTTCTGCGCTTTGAGTACATAAATCCACCACTAATGTATTGATCATACGGCGCACTGTTTCATGTATTAGACGTTTTTGCTCTAACTTTGGGTATTTAGCTTTGACTATCGCTAAGTTATTGGCAAACAATTCAACTTTTGTGAGTTGGTCTAGGGTAATTAAACCTGAACGCAGTCCGTCATCAATGTCATGGTTGTTATAGGCTATTTCATCAGCAAAATTAGTCAGTTGCGCTTCTAAACTTGGGCTGGTTTTATCTAAAAACCGCTGACCTACATCGCCCAATAGTTTTGCATTTTTGATTGAGCAATGCTTGAGTATGCCTTCACGTACTTCAAACGTAAGATTTAGACCATCAAACTCTGCGTAGCGCTGCTCTAGCTTTTCAACCACTCTTAATGATTGCAAGTTATGTTCAAAACCGCCAAAGTCACGCATGCAGGCATTCAGCGCGTCTTGCCCTGCGTGGCCAAATGGCGTATGGCCTAAATCATGCGCTAACGCGATTGCTTCGGTTAGGTCTTCATGCAGATTGAGCGTGCGGGCAATGCCGCGCGCCATTTGTGCAACTTCTAAGCTATGCGTTAGCCGTGTTCGAAATAAATCGCCTTCATGGTTCACGAAAACTTGCGTTTTATACTCTAGCCGGCGAAAGGCTGTGGAGTGAATGATGCGATCTCGGTCTCGCTGAAAAGCATTTCGCGTTTCTGAGGCAGGTTCGTCAAAATGACGTCCTATGGTTTCTTCTGCATTGGCAGCGTAAGGCGCAAGGTTGTTCATTATGGTTAATATTTTCCAATTTTTGACATTACTTTTTCGCGATATTAAAAGATTTTATTTTCATGTGGAAACAACCTTTAATATCGCGAATGCTTTTATAGCATCATATTGCCAACGTCTCTTTTAGCTTTTCTGCATCATAGTCGCTAGTGATGATTGATTGACCAATTGCCTGCTGCAATATTAGTCTGATCTTGCCATTTTCAACTTTTTTATCTAACGCCATTAAATCTAAATACTTTTCCGCACCCAAGCTTGGTGGAAGTATTGGTAAGTTTGCAGCTTCAAAACTATTTTTAATTCTGGTCACTTCAAGCTCACTTAACCAGCCCATACGTTTTGATAAGTCTGCCGCCATGACCGTGCCTGCGGCAACCGCCTCACCATGCAGCCAAACGCCATAGCCCATTGCATTTTCAATGGCGTGACCAAAAGTATGGCCTAGATTTAGCAAGGCGCGTTCACCTTGCTCATGCTCATCTTTGGCAACAACATCTGCTTTATTTTGGCATGATCGGTAAATGGCATAGCTCAGCACTTGCTCATCTAACTGCATCAAGCTAGCCATATTAGTTTCTAGCCAATCAAAAAAATCAGCATCGCGAATTAACCCATATTTAATAACTTCAGCAAGCCCTGCCGAAAACTCTCTTGGAGGTAGCGTTTGTAGCGTATCAATGTCCGCCAACACTAACTGTGGCTGATAAAAAGCGCCTATCATATTTTTACCCAGCGGGTGATTAATGCCAGTTTTGCCACCAACAGATGAATCTACTTGAGATAACAATGTAGTAGGAACCTGAATAAATGGCACACCGCGCAGATAGGTAGCGGCGGCATAGCCAGTTAAATCGCCAATGACCCCACCACCAAGCGCAATTAATGTAGTGCTACGTTCACAGCGATTTTTTAGTAAGGCATCATAAATGACATTGAGTGTTTCCGAATTTTTATAGGCTTCACCATCAGGTAATATAATTGTAATGA
>JAYTRW010000502.1:0-2779 GCA_043745985.1 Methylotenera sp. | reverse complement strand
CGCTTAAAATTAGCCCTGCAACAGGTAAAGAGACATGGGCATTTGCTAAGACAGACCAAGCGTTTTTAGAACTTGAAAACCATCCTGATTTAACTGTACAAGCTATATTCGCTGCACGTATGGGTCACAAGTCCACGATTGAAGAAACGCGAACTACTAAAATGCTAGCCGCTGCAGGGCGTGGGGTGTACCCAGTAGCCATTAGTTATTCAGGTGCGCACATTTCGCATAGGTTCAGTGGAATTGACGGAAGTAACATCCAAAATCTAGGGCGTAACTCTAAATTACGCAATGCCATTAAGGCACCTGCTGGGTATAAGTTAGTGATTGGTGACTTGAGTAACATTGAGTTGCGCATGGGTATGTGGCTTGCACGGCAAGATGATGTGGTTGAAAAAATACGTAATGGCTTAGATGTGTACTCAGACTTTGGTAGCGTGGTGTTTAATCGCACTTATGAGGATATTAGAGCCGAGCATAAAGCAGGTTGGTCCCAAGATAGGTTTTGCTCTAAGGAGGCATGTTTAGCAGGTATTTTTGGTACAGGTGGCGCCAAGTTAATGAGCACCCTTAATTTAAAAGGCAAGCTATCACTAGATGTAGAAACTGCTACGACTTATATCAATACATTTAGGTCTACCTATTATAAAGTGGTTGAAGCATGGAGCGATGCTAAACAAGTGCTAAATGCGCTAATGATGGGCATGCCTATGACCTATTTACGTGATGGGGTTATTAAAGTTACTAAATCAGGGCTAGTAAAACCTAATGGATTGATCTTGCCATATCCTGATTTACGTAGGGAGTATGTGGATGGTAAACCTCAAATTACCTATCAAGGGCGTAAAGGTAACACCAAGATTCGTGAGAAAGTATATGCCGCGAAAATGTACCAAAATTGTGTGCAAAGTTTAAGTCGGGACTTGATGGTTGAGGCAATGCTAAGGTATAATAAAGAGTACAAAGTGGTATGTACGGTGCATGATGAGATGTGGACCGTAGTACCTGAAGCTGAGGCACTAACAGCAGCTAGACGTATGCAAGAGGTATTGAGTACCGCCCCAAGTTGGTGTGCAAGCCTGCCTTTGGCTAGTGAAGTCTATGTTGGTGATAGTTATGGAACAGTAGAGCAAGTTTAAATAAAGGTTAAGCCAATGGCAGCATACTCATACTCAGCACTAAAACTTTTTGAACAGTGCCCAGCTAAGTATTATGAAACTCGGATACTCAAAAAGTACAAGACTGAAAAGACTGAAGCTATTATATATGGTGAGGAAGTGCATCTTGCATTAGAGCTATACATTAAAGATGATTTACCATTAGGCAAACATGCAAAGTTTAAACCTGTGGCTGATGCATTCATAAAAATGAAAGGCACTAAACATACTGAGCTTAAAATGGCAGTTAATAAAGACCTTGAACCAGTAGAGTTTTTTGCACCTGATGTATGGTTTAGGGGTATTGCAGATTTAACCATTATCAATGGAAATGAAGCTCGTATTGCAGATTGGAAAGGATTACCATTAGATACTAAGATACCTACTCCATATGGGTTTATATCTATGGCTGACCTAAAAGAAGGTGATAAAGTATTTTCACTTGATGGTTCTATATGCAATGTAATTCATAAGTCTAAAATACACCACAAACCATGCATCCAAATATCATTTGATGATAAGACATCTATTACCTGTGACGAGGACCATAGGTGGGTATTAACTGATGGAAACGTTGTTGAGGCTAAACTATTAAAACGCTTGGATAGAATCCCATTACCCAAGGCAGCTCAATACCCACCTAAAAAACTACCTATAGACCCATACGTACTTGGGTTATGGATTGCTGATGGCAAGCGTTCATCTAGTGAAATAACTAAACCTGATCCATTTATATGGGAAGAAATTCAACGGCGTGGGTACATAGTTAATATGAGTAGTGGTGGCAATAATATCGATAAATGCCCTACAAGAACAGTTAAAGGTATACGTGCACAACTTACTAATCTAAACCTATTAAAAAATAAACATATCCCGCTAATTTATATGCAAGGTTCTGTGGAGCAAAGGATAGATCTAATACGTGGGTTGATGGATGGTGATGGTAATGCAAATAAAGTGCGTAAACAAGCTGTGTTTACAACTACAGACTTAAACCTATCAAAACAAGTTAAAGAACTACTACAGTCTTTAGGGCAACGAGTTAATTTAGCTAAGGTTAATGCTTTTGGTTTTAATAAGCATGTTAAAGCATACCCATTAGCATTTAGGCCATTTGGACTAAATCCATTTTTATTACCGCGTAAAGCATCTATAGTAGATGTGTTTGACTATACTTGGCGAAATACAAGAAATTATAGATACATCACTAAAATAGAATTGGTTGAAACTATTCCAACTCAATGTATTGGAGTAGACTCTAAGGATCAAACTTATTTATGTACTGATATGTATATACCGACCCATAATACTGGAAAGGATAAGTACCCTGATAAAGATCAGCTAGAGATTATGGCATTGATGATATTCGCACACTTCCCTGAGGTTAATTATGTACGTGCAGCCTTAGTGTTTTTACTATATGATAATATAGTCCCTAAGAAAGGTGAGATGTACAACCGCATTCAATTTCACACGCTATGGGCTAAATGGCAAAGCAAAGCAGCACGTATTGAAGCTGCAAGTGAAAACAATGTATGGGTAATGAAAGCTAGCGCATTATGTGGCTGGTGTAATGTTAAAGATTGCCCCAACTATAAAGAATCATGGAGAAAATAAAATGC
>JAYTRW010000501.1:0-2792 GCA_043745985.1 Methylotenera sp. | reverse complement strand
AAGCAGACAATCGGTATCGAAAAGTGTCAGTGCCGATCCGCCGCAGCGCAGAGAAATCACATAGGCTGCGTAATCCTTGTTTGGAACCACCTGACGCTCATGGCGAGAAAGCTTGATTCAAACATTTACAGCATCAAGAAAGCGATGCTGGCTAGTATTATGAGGCAGGAGTTGAGAACGCCATCAGTGGCAATGTCCGCCGTTTGAACTGACCACAAAAGTCCGAGTTGTGCGCTAGCTGAGTTCGATTTGCGTAAGTCCTATTTACTTGAAAGGCAAGATGAGGTAAGTATAAAGCAGTCTCTTGCAGAATTTCGTAAGTGAAAAAGCTAGAAAGAATAAATAGGTAAGTAAACCAATGCCGCCGGATTCATGGACGAATCTATAATTGGCGAGTTCGCCCATTTCCATTGCCCAAAGGTGGGAGCTTAGGCCTGCTGAACCGTACGCTGGCTTGTATATTGCAACCAGATCCGCTTCGATTTTTGCGATAGGTTGGTTCGCCTGAGCAACCTGTAGCCACAGCAAATGATCTTCCATGTAGCGTCTGGACTTCAGAAACCGAAACGATAGATCTCGTTTGGTCATGACCGAGGGCGTGACAAATCTATTCCTGAATAGCAGACCAAACCAAGTGACACTACTCGCTGAGGTCGAATTCAGGCGCCAACTCGGTGACTCTTCAGTGTCATGCGGCAACTCTCGAAAACCATGACCAGAAAGAACGATTGACGGGTTCTTGACCATATAACCATATTGAATCTCAATTTTAAGCAGATGCCAAGCATCATCCGAATCCAGGAAGGCAACGTACGGTTGCGTCGCAGCGTCCCAGCCAAGATTCCGAGCTGTGGATGCGCCGACGTTGACTGCAGAATTGAGTAGCTTGATCCAAGAACCATATTTCGCCTTTAGGTCAAACAAGAGGCAAGTGGTAGCGCTATCGCTTGCGTCATTAACTAAAACCAATTCGAGCGGCCGAAAAGTCTGTCTGAAGACGGACTCCACTGCCCTGTTGATCGTTGCATGGCAGTTGTAGCACGGAATAATGACACTCACCGGCGCACGATTGTTCGTCATGTTGTGACACAGCTAAATTGAGTTTTGGCGCCGAAACCGCATACCGGATCGAACCGAAAGGCGTGGAGCGAACTTATAAATAATTAGCAATGGAATGACGGACCGAACGGCAATGTTAATGAATGAATATATAGGGTTTAACATTGTAGTAAAGCCGTCAACCAAGAAGGCCGCGCCAAAAGATAACGCTATTACCGAATATATAATATTCGGAAAAACCTCGAAACCCAAGAAAACAAAGCGCCACAACATACCGGTCGCTATACCAGCAAGCGCTACCCAAATCCACCCACCCTCCCAATAGGCATGTGCCGAAGCGAGCAGCGGACCCATCTCGCCTTGTCGGTCGTAGCCCAGCCGTACGACTTTGTACATCGCATAGCCTTCCAGACCGTTGCCGTCGCTTCCAAGAACTGGCTTGTCGTTCCAAAGATAACTTGGAATAAAGCTCGTCAAGGCACCTAAATAAACCGCGAATCCGCCGCCGCCAGCAGCATGATCCTGATAGAGTGTCACAGAATTTCTTACCCCTTGCGCCCTGCCAATATATGACTCAATCGCAACGACGGAGGTATCTGTAGTATACATTGAGTTTGATGTCGCTATTTCATAAACTGACCGAACGGCGGCCCATGGGGATAGGCCATCAATTATGTTAAATCTGGTCTCCGCGGTCCCGAGGACAGAGAATACTGGCGCAAGGACCAACAGCAGAGGAGCGACCAAGAGCAACAATTTCCGTCTATTAAAAAGGAATGCTGCGCATATAAAAAGAGAAAGTACAGACAATACACGTCCTCGTGCACCGGTCGTGAAGGTGACGCCTATCAAGGCGATGACGTTGACCGCTGCAGCAACATTCCACCCCCGCTTCAAGTTGGCTGATTTGCCGTCCACTAGGATTAGTACAGAGACAGCAATCGAGGTATACCAAAAGCTTGTGGTCAATGATGTTATTAATTGACTTTCACCCACAAAATCGGGAAATAGCTGAGAAACATAAATTATATTTCCAGCTATTACAAGCAACTTTATAGTGAAGGTCTCTGCGTAAAGTTTTCCATTATTAACGAATGCCAGTGAGTTTCTGCTGCCTCTAATTTCTGGCATAAACTCAAAACCAACGACGAAAGCCAGAGTAAAAAGCAGTTCGCCTAGCATGACCGTTAGCACATCTAGCGACGTGACAGTGGCAAACATTGCCTCTTCGAAACTATAGTCGTTAAGCGCAGCGTAAACTGTTGGAATAATAATCAACAGCGTTTCATGAAACAACGTTGCGCCTATCAGTATTGCACTTATCTTTGACCCATGCATCATGGAGAATGAAAAAAGATATAGCCAGATGCCGACAATCAGGACGCACACAGTGAGTAGCAAAGCTGTTGTCATTTCATTTCACCATCGCGGTTAGGTGGTGTCTCAACATATCCGAAGTCTCTAAAATCATCTGAGCAATGGAGATTTTGGTGAATATTTAGTCGCAGGCTACCCAGCGCCATTTCTAGCAATTAATTCTCTAATTCTAGCAAATTTCCCAATAATGGGACCGCTAGTGCGAATCAGCTGCATGAAGAAAGACATCTTTGCAGTGTGAGTAAATGCCCGATGCTTACTTAGTGCCAGACCGAAAACGGGTCTTTTCAAAAGCCAAAGCTTTTGAAAATTTCTACAATCTCCATATATGTATCTAAACGTATCTGTATTTGAGC
>JAYTRW010000500.1:0-2818 GCA_043745985.1 Methylotenera sp. | reverse complement strand
GGCGAACCCAAACCACCCGCTCCCACCACTAGCGCACGGCTATTCACAAGCTTATCTTGGCCTTCATAATTAATTTGCGAAAGAAGGATGTGACGGCTATAACGTAAGAGTTGGTTGTCGTTCATAAATTAAGGTAAGTTTCCAACAGACACCATCTTGGAGAAATAGACGTTGGGAGATATCCACACAACTATGTCATCATACTCACCAAAAGTTGTTGTTTTATTGTTTCCAAACTCTCTGGACACAAAAGTTGTACCTGCAATAGCATTATTTGTTTTTTCATCATCGTTGTTTACAGATACATCCGCCAACAGGGTTCCATCATTACTTGTACTGCCATAGCCATTCTTCCCATAAGAAATAATAACTACAGGGATATAATTGGCATTGGATAGGTTAACCAATGCACCTGCAGAGTTTCGCGTCTGTATAGTAATATCTCTTGGCGTTGGAGGCGATAAAACAATAGATAGTGGTGAGTTTGAATAAGCAGGAGTCACTGAATACCTATACAGGTGATTCCAACTATCGGTTTTCTTTACGCCTAACTCTGCCCATGGTAAAAAACCTACTCTCTTAGCCGCTGTGCATGAACCTGCCGTTCGATCTTCGGTACCATTGGCTGCTGAAATGGCGGGGCAAGGTAGATAGCCATGTGAAAGTGCATAGCCCATCAACGCATCTCTAATTTCCTCCATTGACTGTCTTGTTTGAGCGTAGTCTCTCTGATCTACTTGAGCTGAGAGAGTCACCAATAGACCACCTAGAGCAAAACCTACAATCACCAAGACTATCGCTATTTCCACCAAAGTGAAACCTAACTGATTTGTTGACTTAGGTCTTTGATCAAACCTAAATTTATTTTTTATAAAAATCATGGGAGGCTTACTGTAAAGTCATTAAAAAAGTTATTGTGTTGAATCATAGGTAAGCGCAAATATGTATTATCTAACGGTGTTATATTTTCTAACTCCAAGTAATTCGACTCCAAAGCTTTATCTGTATTCGACACTCTAATTTGTGAACCAATCACTGGGCCTGTAGCGATAACAATCAGATTTTTACTAATTGCTCCTGGCATTAAAACCATTGATCCATGTGAGTAATAAATAAGCTCTCTCCATCCATTTTGCTGGAACCAATTATTATTTGCAGTCCCAATTAGAAAAGACGTGGCATTCCAACTTGGTGTAGGGTTAGCTGGAATACGTCCTCTACTAATCGTAGTATTCGGTAAGCAAGATCCAGCAGCTATAGCCATCATCCCCAAGCAACTAGTGTCTGAAAAACTTGCCGGGGAAGGATAAAAAGAGTTAACAGTAAGATAAGTCGAAACTGCGTTTACTACTTCTGCGGCAACCAAAGGCTCAATTGCATTCATCATATCAGATTGAGAAACCGATATTATCTGATCGTTCAGTATCACCTCACCTGTAGCAGCTTTTATCACGCCCTTGATAAAGCCGTTAGTTCCGCCATCAATAAAATTTGCATTATCCTCCCCAAGTGCATTATCTAAATAGTGTACTGCATTATTTTCATTAGTTAGTGTACGTGATTGTACCGTCGTATCTTGACGGACAATTGGCACACCAACGGAAATCACAACAGCAACTACGCCTGAGCCACTGGTGGCATCTTGAAGTAAATTGCCACTACTACCTATAATAGATATGGTACCAACAGTATCACTATTTAATGGGAATGCGCGCGTATTTTGCTTGAAACGATTAGAAACTGCATACCACAAACGATCGCCATTACCATCACGCAAGTCCTCCAGTCCCAAAGTTTTCCAAGGTAATCGACCTATCCGAGAAGACTGCCCTGTTGTACCAGCCGCATTCCCACAAGAAATTTCTGCCACTCCATCATTATTGGTATCTGGACAAGGTAAATCACCAGGACGACGGCAGCTGCTTCCACACCCAGAATGTGTTAAATTAACACTAACAGCATAGCTCAGAAGAGCATTTTTTGCTTCTGCAAGTGCAGCAGATGTTTTTTTATCATGTTCAAATTTTCCACTATTTCCACTAATGATTGAGAACAAAAAAATTGAACTTGAAATGACTAAAATTAACATTAATATAAGAAGCGCTACTCCATGTTGGAGACAACGACTATTGCATGAGATTTTCATTACCGCCATCAATCACGCCGCTTTGCTCTAAATTCAACCTCTTCGCTTTTTCTACCACTTGCAATTCGTAAATTTTATTATTTTCTGGCTCGTACATTTGTCCTGCTTTTAGGCGGATTTGTTTACCATTCGCAGGTATTTTTACATCGACGCCTTCAGTGCTTGCGCCTTTTTTTGAGAACCCTTTTTGATTAAGCTTACCAATTTTTACATGGTCTATACTACTGTTTTCTTGCACGGCTTGGCCGTTAATCCATAGCGTATTGGCTGCGCCATCATTGCGTTTAACATAGCCTTGTAGGGTAATTGGGTCTGGTAGTTCAACTGGGGTAGCTTCTGTTATCACGGCTGCTTGCTGAGCATCTGCTGCGGTAGTGCTTTTTAGTTTTTGATTCTGTCTAATCACATTGAGGTTACTGCGCTCATTGGGTTTGCTAAACAGTCTGCCGAACTGTTGATTGCTTTCAACTAAAGTTTCAGCGTGTGACTGCAGCGACAACAAAGCAATACACAGGCTTGCCAATAAGCTTGTGAATACTTTGCATGATGGCTGATTAATACGCATTAGGGCGGCGTCGTTTGAGTGGGTGCTGGCTCACGCAACGTGAGCCAATCTAACTCACATTTCGCGTGTAGGTTGGCTATGAGTTGATTACTTAGCGCGCCGCCTGC
>JAYTRW010000499.1:0-8816 GCA_043745985.1 Methylotenera sp. | reverse complement strand
AACTCTGCAACATGTTTGCTGGTTGGTTTGCCGGCGCGATGGATTGGTGCACCAACCGTAAAGGACATTACGCCTATACCAATTGTGAAGGTATTGATTGCGCAGCACAATACTGCTCACAATCAAAATGCGGAGATAGCTCAGAAAGCTTCTGCATTTTCACCATCAAACCATCCCTGATCAATCAATCAGTTGCAAATCAAAAAGTCTGACTGGAACACTATGCGCTATCCGCATCTTTTTACACCGATTACGCTCAACAAACTAGTATTGCCTAACCGCATTTACAGTACAGCGCATGCCGAAGTCTATGCAGAAACTGGCGGCATGCCAGGTGAGCGCTACATTCGCTATTACGAAGAAAAAGCCAAAGGCGGCTTAGGTTTAGCCATCTGCGGTGGTTCAAGTCCTGTATCTATCGATGTGCCACAAGGTTCATGGAAGCCCGTTAACCTGACGACTGACCGCGTGATTGAGCCACTTTCACGGCTGGCTGAAGCGATGCATCGCCACGGTAGTAAAATTATGATTCAAGCCACGCACATGGGCAGGCGCTCAGCCTATGCCGGCGACCCTTGGCTGCACCTAGTTTCGCCAAGCGGAGTTCGCGAGCCTGTGCATCGTGGTAACGCGAAAGCCATCGAAATTGAAGACATTCAGCGCATTATTGGTGACTTTGCTGCAGCAGCAAAACGCGTACAAGCGGCTGGTATGGATGGCATAGAAATATCGGCCGCGCATCAACATTTAATCGACCAGTTCTGGAGCCCACGGACTAATCAGCGCACTGACGAATATGGTGGTAGCTTAGAAAATCGCATGCGCTTTGGCATGCAAGTGTTAAATGCAGTGCGCGATGCGGTAGGTGCTGATTTTTGCGTAGGTTTACGCATGTGTGCAGACGAATTCCATGATGATGGGCTGGAGCCAGAAACCCTTAAAAATATCGCACAAATTATGTCTGAAAGTGGCTTGATTGATTTTATTAGCGTGATTGGGTCAGGCGCGGATACGCACAATAAAGTGGCTAACTGTATGCCGTCTATGGCGCTTCCTCCCGAGCCTTTTGTGCATTTGGCAGCTGGGATCAAATCTGTATCAAAAGTGCCTATTTTGCATGCACAAGGCATACGCGATGTCACGCAAGCTGAACGTATTATCGCCAATGGTTTAGTCGATATGGTAGGTATGACTCGGGCGCATATTGCTGACCCGCATATAATAGTTAAAATACGCGATGGCCGAGAAGATCAAATCAGGCAATGCGTTGGTGCAAACTACTGTATCGATAGACAATATTTAGGGCAGGATGTGTTATGTGTGCAGAACGCAGCCACCTCACGTGAATCAACCATGCCGCAAGTGGTGAGCAAAAGCAAAGGTGAAAAGCGCCGTATCATCGTGGTTGGCGCCGGGCCTGCTGGATTAGAAGCTGCCCGCGTTTCAGCGGAACGTGGTCATGAGGTCATTCTGTTTGAGCGCAATGCAACGGTTGGCGGGCAAGTTAATCTAGCCGCAAAAGCACCGCAGCGAGAGCAGATGGCTGGCATTATTCGCTGGTTTGATATGGAAACAAAGCGTTTAGGTGTAGACCGCAGACTAGGCGTTGCAGCAGATGCAGCGATGATACTTGCTGAAAAACCTAGTATTGTTGTACTGGCTACGGGTGGCAACAGTCATAGTGGACAAGTCCCTGCTTGGGGCGTGGCGGAAGGTTTAGCTGTAAGCTCATGGGATATTTTGTCAGAGCGCGTTGCGCCTGGAAAAAATGTACTGATTTACGATGGCATAGGCACACATGCAGGATTTGGCACTGCTGATTTTATGGCAAGTCGCGGCAGCATGGTTGAAATTGTCACACCAGACCCCAAAGTGGCTGACGATGTAGGTGGCACGACCTTTCCTATTTTCTACCGTCGTTTATATGCACAAGGCATTATACCTACTCCAAACTTTTGGCTAGATAGCGTGTATGCAGAAGGTAGCAAAAAGATTGCCGTGCTAAGAAATGAATACACAGAAACGCTGGAAGAGCGCGAGGTTGATCAAGTAGTCATTGAAAATGGCTCTACTCCAAATACTGAACTCTATTGGGCATTAAAAGAGCTTTCTAAAAATCACGGTCAAACGGATATTCAAACTTTATTCGCCGCTGAACCCCAACCTGCTCTTGAGCAAAAACTAAATGATGGCGAGTTTCTGCTTTTCCGTATTGGTGATTGCGTTTCAATGCACAACATTCACGGCGCTATTTACGATGCATTGCGCCTTTGTAAAGATTTTTAGTGTAAAGATTTCTAATAAAAATGATTAGTAAAGACTTTCAATAGTGTCTACTCAACACCTCATCACCTTACTTTTTTGGCTTGCAACTGCAACATTGCTTGCTGGGCTGTGGCGGCGCTCGCAGTTATGGCGTCAGGGACAGTCGGCGGATTTCTCATGGATTAACTTGCTTGCGATTCCTAAGCGCTACTTTGTAGATTTGCATCATGTAGTCTCACGTGAGCCTTTTATCGCACGTACTCATGTTGCCACGGCTGGTGGCGCTGTAGCAGCGTTAATTCTAGTCGCCATCAACTACGGCTTAATGCTGTATTGGAATACGCTAAACTGGGCAATATTAATCGCTACCGCCATCATGTTAGTTGGTGTGTTTTTTGTATGGCTACGCCGTCGCAATGCTCCAGCTAGACTATCACGTGGTGCTTGGAGCCGACTACCCTACTCTCTTGCTGCCTTTGCAATTGGGTTAATGATTCTAAGCTTACCAGTATCTACCCTTGCTGGCAGCGTTGCAGTATTGGCATTGATATTATTAATGGCAGGCTCTGCAGAATTGGCGTTAGGCATAGGTTTAGGCGGGCCGATGAAGCATGCAATTGCTGGGCTGCTGCATTTAGCTTTTCACCCACGTCAACAGCGTTTTAATGGTGAACTATCTACAGCGCTTCAACCTATTGTTTTAAATACTGGCACTTTAAAAAATCAAGCATTTGGCATCAGTAAACCTTCAGACTTCAAATGGAATCAATTGTTAAGTTTTGATGCATGCGTGCAATGCGGTAAATGCGAAGCAGCTTGCCCAGCCTTTGCTGCAGGGCAACCGCTTAACCCTAAAAAGCTGATTCAAGACTTAGTTGTTGGTTTTTCTCATGGTGAAAAATCTACTGGTACAGATGCTAAATTTGCGGGCAGCCCTTACCCAAGCATGCCTATTGGTGAGCACTCAGGCAGCATATACGCACCCATTGTGCCTTCATTAATTGAAGCGGAAACCTTATGGTCATGTACGACTTGCCGCGCCTGTGTGCAAGAGTGCCCGATGCTAATCGAACACGTAGATGCGATTGTTGGTTTAAGACGTAACCTCACACTAACAAAAGGTGAGCTTCCAGGTAGTGCACCTCAAATACTGGAGAACTTACGGCAAACAGCTACCGTCGGCGGATTTGATCGCAAAGCGCGTTATTATTGGGCAGTCGATTTAAATGTTAAAACGATAGCTCCCAACATGCCTGTAGATATTTTACTGGTCGCAGGTGAAGGCGCTTTTGACATGCGCTATCAGCGCACTCTACGAGCTTTGGTAAAACTACTCAAAGCCGCTAAAGCGGACTTCGCTTTAATGGGTGAATATGAACGTGACACGGGTGATACCGCAAGACGACTTGGCGATGAGGCCACGTTTCAGAAACTTGCAAAGCTCAATATTGAGACGTTGAACTCACTCTCATTTAAACGCATTGTCACCGCAGACCCACATGTTCTTCACAGCCTTAAGAATGAATATGCCGCATTTAGTGGAAATTATGAGGTATTACACCACTCCACGCTGTTAGCTCAATTAGCTGCTAGCGGTCAGTTAAAATTAGGTAAATCAGCTGAAACACGCAAGCTGACCTATCACGACCCATGTTACTTAGGGCGCTACAACGGTGAGACTGAATCGCCACGCGCACTACTAAAAAGTATTGGTATTCAGGTAAACGAAATGGAGCGTTCGGGCATGCGTGGCCGTTGTTGCGGCGGTGGCGGTGGCGCGCCATTAACGGACATTCCTGGCAAGCAACGGATTCCTGACATTCGCATTGCGGATGCAAGAACCATAGGTGCGGAAATTGTTGCTGTGGGATGCCCCCAGTGTACTGCTATGCTAGAAGGTGTCGTTGGCAATCGTCCAGAAGTGTTAGATATTGCACAATTACTCGCGTCTACCTTGGAGCTGGAATCATGAGCGCCACCAACAATACAAAGCGCACCCATTCAAACCACGCATTACGCGTTAGTCCAAAACGTGTAATTAATACCACTCAAAATGGTATTAAACGCATTACTTTGTCAGCACCTGAAATCGCTGAAAGCATCCAAGAAGTTAAACCGCTTCGCACACCAACTAAGCCCAAAAACTTCTTCTTAACGATCACACATGCAGATAGAGGCATGTTGGATGACCATGCCAACCAAGTGATTGCCGCAGCTGCAATTTTAGCGAATGAAGAAACAGCTGTGATGGCGTTGGTCTTAGGTGAGTTGCATGAGGATATTACCAGTCTAGGGGCAGATAAACTGATTGTCATACCAGAGCTTGATTATCAAACTTTTCAGCCAGATATTGAGTTAGACTGCGTTTTAAAAGTGATTGCCTCAGTAAAACCTTCACGAATTTTCATGCCTGATAACATGATTGGTGATGGCGAATTAGGCAGAAGGTTAATTGCCACTCAGCCATCAAAATCCGCAGCCACACATGTCATTGAAATTGATGCCAAACATGTAGCTAGCTACCAAGCTGGCGGCAGCCTTTTAGCGTTTGCTGACTTAACAGAGATTATATTATTAGCCGCTAATACTGCAGAAACCAACTTACCTTTTATTGCATCTGCGACTCCTGATGAGCAATCAAAATCCATAAGCTACCCATTTAAAGAGTCTAATAACGATTATAAAAACCTTGGTATGCTGCCCGTAGCTTCAGCGACAATTGCATTAGAGGAAGCTGACTTTATTGTTTCTGCGGGTAATGGTGTGAGCAATGTGGCGACATTAGAAATATTAGCGCATTCGCTAGATGCGGCAATTGGCGCAAGCCGTGTGGCCGTGGATGATGGTAAGTTTTCGCGCGACAAACAAATTGGCGCGAGTGGTAAAACGGTCAGTTCAAGCGCTTATCTAGCGATTGGCATTTCTGGTGCCGTGCAGCATCTACAGGGTATAAAAGACTGTCGTCATGTAATCGCGATTAATCGTGACAACAGCGCACCTATTGTAAAACGGGCAGATCTTACGGTGATTGGTAATGCAGAAGAAATCATGCAAAGCCTTATTTTAGCTATCGCTGAGGCTAAACAAGCTTTGTCTAATCAAGTGAATTAATCGATATGAGTTCTATTTAATGAATATTATTAAACACATCACAACCTTGGTTTCAGCTGGCCGAAACCCTGTAAGCGGCGAATCACGTCACTGCCATAACGATAGCCTTGCCATGACTATTGGAATAAAAATGGCTGAATTAACCTCAGCAAAACATCACGTACTGCATGCAGGCGACCCAGCCAACAAATCTTTAAACGAATACCTAGCGCTTGATGCTGGTCAAATTGATGTGATTCCCACCTCAGACGATACGGATGTAGTGAGTAGCTTAGCTGCTGAATTAAAACATATTGACCTAGTTTTAACTGGCAGTCGTGCTGAAGGGGGCGAAGATAGTGGCTTATTACCCTACTTATTAGCAGAAAAACTTGGTATCCCACTCGTAGTAAATGCATTAGCCATTAAATCTAGTGCGAATACCATTGAGGTATTACAGTTTTTACCTAAAGGTAAACGCCGTAAGGTCACAGTAAAATTACCAGCCATTATTGCAATTCATCCGCTAGCCCCTGCTAATTTGAAGTTTTCATATGCACGACAGATTTCAGGTGAAATAAAATCATTACCAGCCCCTCACACGCCAATACCTTCAGCCAATGCCCATAAAACGCAATGGAAAACACAAGCGGCGATACGCAAGCCGATCAAACTAAAAGCACCTGAGAATAAATCCGGCCATGAACGCATGATGTCCGCCATTTCGAGTGAAAGCAAAGGTGGCGCTGTCGTAAATAATGGAAATTCTGTCGAAAAAGCACAAGTTATTCTGGGCTATTTGCGTGAACATCGTCTTATCAACTTTTAATGTTATTGAACAAAAATTAAGCTAGGAAATTTTATGACTATTCCATCAGACATCCAAAAATTAATCGCTAACCGCCGCAAAGGCTATACGCTGGAAGCTCCTTTTTACTTAAGCCCTGAAATCAATGCGCTAGATATAGAAGCTATTTTTGGCCAACATTGGATTTTTGTAGCGGTAGAGCCTGAAATTGCAGAACCAGGTGACTATATTAAAGTTGATATTGGTCATAATTCTGTGATTATCGTACGTGATGACGACATGAACGTGAAGGCATTTCATAATGTATGCCGCCATCGTGGCTCACAACTATGCGATGATAACAAGGGTAGTGTCGGAAACTTGGTGTGCCCCTATCATCAATGGACTTATGATCTCTCTGGCAAACTCATTTACAACGAACACATGGGCGAAGATTTTGACAAAAATAACCATCATTTAAAATCTGTCCATGTAGGCAATATCGCTGGACTTATTTTTATCTGTTTGAGCGATGCACCGCCCACTGATTTTGAAGACATGAAACGAGTAATGGAGCCATACATCGCTCCGCACAAACTTGCAGAAACGAAAGTTATTCATCAAGAAGATATTATCGAAAATGGTAATTGGAAGCTGACGATGGAGAATAACCGTGAGTGCTACCATTGCGTTGCTAATCATCCTGAATTATTAAATTCGATGTATGAATTTGGTTTTGGCTATCAGCCATCGCCAGAAAATGCTGGGAAAGTACAAGAGTTCCGTGATTTAGTAAAATCAGAAGGAGCTAGATGGCTCGCTTGCGGTTTACCTTCAGCAGAAATTGATTTATTAGATGGATGTGCAACGGCTTATCGCACACAAAGGCTCCCACTAGAAAAAGCTGGTGAATCCCAAACGATGGATGGAAAAGTAGCGTGCAAAAAAATGCTGGGGGACTTCGCACAGCGTAACTTGGGGGGGTTATCATTTTGGACACAACCCAACTCGTGGCATCACTTCATGAGTGATCATATTGTGACCTTTAGCGCATTACCCATTGATGCTGAGCACACTATGCTACGTACTACATGGTTAGTGCATAAAGACGCTGTTGAAGGCGTAGATTACGAAACGAAAAAAATCACTGAGGTTTGGCAAGCGACCAATAAACAAGACTCAACTTTAGTTGAACGTACGCAACGCGGTGTAAATAGTGAATGGTACGAGCCAGGCCCTTATTCACCTTATACAGAAGAACTAGTAGAAAAATTTACCAATTGGTATATACAGCGCTTAGAAGCGACACTAGAAAATCCTGAATTCATTAAAAAAAAAGCTGCGGCTAACGCTAAAACAGTGCCTATTATGGTGTGTCGCTAATGAACTCAAGGAATACGCCTGAGCTTTGGAACGCTAACTTGCCCCAATGGAGTAGCGACAAGAACAATACACTTGTTTGCTGCCAGATTAGGCAAGAAACACATGACGTTAAGAGTTTTTTCTTTACACCTCTAGAGGCAAGCGTATTCAGATTTTTGCCAGGGCAGTTTATCACCCTAGAACTCACCATTGATGGTGAAATCATCAATCGTAGTTATACCATCTCATCTTCGCCAAATCGCCCACATGTGATTTCAATTACCGTTAAACGTAAGCCTGATGGCGTCGTATCAAATTGGTTACATAGCAATATGAAAGTGGGCATGCCTTTATCGGCATTGGGGCCAGCAGGCGACTTTACTTGCGTGCTAAACCCTGCGCAGAAGTATCTATTTTTATCAGGTGGTTCTGGCATTACGCCACTCATGTCGATGGCACGCTCTTTTCATGAACTTGCAGAAGATGCTGATGTTGTATTTTTACATAGTGCAAGATCACCAGAAGACATCATTTTCAAACATGAGTTGGATTTAATGGCGTTTAATCAAACGCATTTCCAACCTGTCTATATTTGTGCAAAAGTGGATAAATCACCTAATTGGCGCTTACAACCTGAGTTTATCACTGAGGGTATGCTGACAGCAGAGAACCTAAAACTAAGTGCGCCAGACTTTTTAGAGCGCGAGGTGTTTACCTGTGGCCCAACGCCGTATATGGCCTCGGTACGCCATATACTTGCAACTGCGGGCTTCAACATGGCGCATTACCATGAAGAAAGTTTCACTTTTGACGAGCTGCCAGCTGAAACCCAAGCTAGCGTTCAAGCTGAAGAGAACCCTAATAATAAAGATGCCCAATTGCAACACAATAATGCACAAACTTTTTCAGTTGAGTTAAGCAAAAGCGGCACGACTATTCAGTGCGCACCAGACCAGTTTGTTCTAGATGCAGCGCGTGCAGCAGGCTTAAGAATGCCATCGTCATGCAGCAAAGGCTTGTGCGGCACTTGCAAGAGTAAATTAGTTTCAGGTCAGGTGGAGATGAAGCATGGCGGCGGTATACGTCAGCGTGAAATAGATCAGGGCATGTTTTTGCCTTGCTGCTCTAAACCTTTAAGTAATCTGGTTATTGAAAAATAGCTTAATTGAGAAACAAAATAAGGTTAGACTCAAACCAATATCAAGCATTTTCATTATTTAGCATGTTAAGGGTAGCTTCATTTTTGTAGTAAAGGGGAAATAAGATGGGGGTCATACAATCGGCAAATACACCAACGACTGAAGCAAAAGTA
>JAYTRW010000498.1:0-8858 GCA_043745985.1 Methylotenera sp. | reverse complement strand
GCATTTGTTAGCTGCTGCGCATGAAGCGGAAGTTGATTTCACCATGAGTGACATTGACCATATTTCCCGCAAAGTGCCTTGCGTATGTAAAGTGGCGTCAGCCACACAAAAATATCACATGGAAGACGTGCACCACGCAGGTGGCGTGATGGGTATTTTAGGCGAGTTAGACCGTGCTGGTGTGATTCATCGCGATACGCCAACGGTCCATAGCGCAACTTTGGGTGATGCTTTAGATAAATGGGACATCAAAGTCACACAAGATGAAGACGTTAAAAAATTCTTCCGCGCAGCACCAGGTGGTATTTCTACCACGATTGCATTCAGTCAAAGTATGCTTTTCCCAACCCTTGATGATGACCGCGAAGAAGGCTGTATTCGTGACAAAGCCCATGCTTATTCACAAGATGGTGGTTTAGCTGTGTTGTACGGTAATATCGCTTTAGATGGCTGTATTGTTAAAACCGCAGGTGTAGACGATAGTATTCTTAAGTTCACGGGTCGCGCACGTATTTTTGAAAGCCAAGACGCTACAGTTGAAGCGATTCTTGCCGATAAAATAGTAGCAGGCGATGTAGTGGTGATTCGCTATGAAGGCCCACGCGGCGGTCCAGGCATGCAAGAAATGCTGTATCCAACTTCATATTTGAAGTCTAAAGATTTAGGTAAAGTGTGCGCGCTACTGACCGATGGCCGCTTTTCAGGTGGTACGTCAGGTTTGAGTATTGGTCATGCATCGCCAGAAGCCGCTGAAGGCGGCGCGATTGGTTTAGTGGAAGAGGGCGATACGATTGAAATCGACATTCCAAATCGTACTATTCATCTAGCGGTTTCTGATGAAGAAATGTCGCATCGTCGCGCGAAAATGGTCGATAAAGGTAAAGATGCTTGGAAGCCAGTTGGCCGTGTGCGTGCAGTTTCTCCTGCTTTGCGTGCTTATGCAGCAATGAGCACCAGTGCTGCGCGTGGCGCAGTGCGTGATGTTAGTCAAATCGAAAAGTAAGCTTTAAACTATTTATAAATTAAGCCTATAAATTAACCGTGTAATTAAAGAGTAATTGATCAGATGAGTACAGAAACATTAGAGCTAAGCATGCCGCAAACGAAAAAGCGCTTAAAACTTCACGCGCATGTGACGCAAACGCAAGATGAAAATGGCTTGCAATATCTTGAAGTTGATAACCCTCTGTGTACGGCTAAAATTGCCCTACAAGGCGCGCATGTGATGGCTTGGCAACCTAAGTTTTTAACTGAACCAGTATTATGGCTTTCAAGCAATGCGCGATATGTAAAAGGCCGCTCTATACGCGGTGGTGTGCCTATTTGCTGGCCTTGGTTTGGTGCGCATCCAACAGACAGTACTTTTTGCCCACATGGCTTCGCAAGGGTTATCCCTTGGCGTGTGATTGATGTCGATTCCACACCAACAGGCGCTACGCGTATTATGTTGGAAATGGCCGATACGCCAGAAGCTCAGCGTCAGTTATCATATCCTTACACTCTTGTCGCTACTATAACCGTTGGGCGACGGTTACGCGTTGATTTAGCTACGACTAATAAAGCTGATCATCCATTTGTGATTAGTGAGGCATTTCACACATATTTAAACATCAGCGATATTGCTAATGTGAAAATTACAGGTCTGCAAGATTGTGTGTACTCAGACAAAATGCTGAAATATGAACGTCATGTGGAGCATAATCCCCTAATATTTGAAGGTGAGTTTGACCGTGTATTTATCAATCATAGTTCAGACTGTACGGTACATGACAAGGGCTTCAATCGCCTGATTCATGTTTCAAAATCAGGTAGTGATACCACTGTAGTGTGGAGTCCTGGTGCTGAAAAATCTGTACAAATGGCAGATATGGGTGCCCCAGATGAATGGCGCAAAATGGTCTGTGTAGAAACGACTAACGCGATGGATAATATGGTGGTGATTAACCCAGGTCGTACCCATATAATCAGCGCGGAATATGCAGTCGAGACGCTGTAACTAATAAAGTTTTCAAAGCTGTCAACGCACGGATATATAAGGGCGTTATATGTTCACAGGGCATTGATAATGTTGTAAGTTTGATGAAAAATTTAATTTATTAGGTATTCTTTAAGTAATTGATAAAGCTCACTTGTTTAAATTAAAATTGTAGGTATCATAGCTCGTTGCAAAAAAATGCAAACTAATTATTAAGTGTAAATTCAAGGAGATAGCATGAAAGCTTTAATGTTAACAATCGCTTTGGCTGGTTCAATGTTAGTTGCTGGTCAAGCAAACGCAGAAGATGCTAAAGCATTAGCACAAAAAAGTGGCTGTTTAGCATGCCACAGCGTAGATGCAAAAATTTTAGGCCCAGCGTATAAAGATGTTGCTGCAAAATACAAAGGTGATAAAGGCGCTGAAGCTAAGTTAGTCGCTAAAGTTAAAGCTGGTGGTAGTGGTGTTTGGGGTCCTATGCCAATGCCAGCAAACAGCCCGCAAGTTAAAGACGAAGATATCAAAACTATCGTTCATTGGATATTGTCACTATAATTTACCAAACTTTAGTTTAACTACTGTTAGTAGTTCAGTAGATAAAGTAATAAATGAAAAGCCAGCTCAAAAAGCTGGCTTTTTTAATTTTTACTTTTACTTAAATCGACGTTATTTATTTAATTTGCTGTGATGTATAGAGTAAATAAAGTAGATAACGATACCTATCAAAATCCAAATACCAAATCTCATCCATGTTACGGCAGGTAAAAATGCCATAAGTGCGCCACACGACAAGATACCAAGTACAGGAATTAAAGGATTCCATGGATTTTTAAAGGGTCTTTTAAGATTGGGGTGGCGTTTGCGTAACACTACAACACCGACACAAACCATTATAAAACTTGCCAGCGTACCGATATTCACGGTTTCTGCCAGCTCGCCAAGTGGAATAAACCCAGCAACGATAGAAACGATAGCGCCACACATGAGAATAATCTTTGTTGGTGTTTGACGGTCTGGATTGACTTCTGAGAATACTGGTGATATTAAACCATCACGACTCATGGCGAAAAGTATACGAGTCAGACCATATAGCAACACTAACAGTACTGTAATTAGCCCTGCTAATACCCCTGTTGCCACGAGTGTAGATGCCCAGGTATAGCCAATCTTGGTGAGTGCGAAGGCGACTGGCGACGATACATTCAGTTCGTTGTAAGGCACAATACCTGTCAGTAAAGCTGAAACAATGATGTAAATAATGGTGCAGAAACTGAGTGAAACAATTAGGCCGATTGGCAAGTCTCGTTGTGGATTTTTGGCTTCTTCTGCGGCTGTTGATACTGCATCAAAACCAAAATAAGCAAAAAATACCAATGAAGCACCAGCTAAGACACCAATATTTTTGCCATTTTCTAAAGTGCTAAACCAGCCATAAGGCATGAACGGATGCCAGTTGTTGGTATTTAGATGCATAGAGGCTAATGTGATAAAAATTGCGATAGTTGAGAGTTTGATGATAACGATGATGTTGTTGAAGCGAGCACTCTCTTTAACGCCTATCATTAGCAAAATAGTAAGAATCCAAATAATTGAAAATGCAGGTAGGTTGATTAAACCGCCTAGTACAGGTGCTTTGGTAAGCGCTTCAGGTAAGTAAATGTTAAAGTTTGCTAAGGTGCTGACGAAATACCCAGCCCAGCCATTGGCAACGGCGGCTGAACCTACGCCATATTCGAGCAGTAAAATCCAACCCATTATCCATGCGATAAACTCTCCAAATGCCACATAGCTATAGCCATAAGCACTACCAGATCCTCCTATTGAGGAAGCTAGTTCTGCGTAAGAGAGTGCAGCAAAAGCAGATGCAACGCCAGCGATGATAAATGATAGGACAACGGCGGGCCCAGATTGCGTTGCAGCAGCGATGCCAGTCAGCACAAATATCCCTGTGCCAATTGCGCAACCTATACCTAAAAGTGCTAAATCAAAGGCGGTGAGACATTTTTTTAGGCCACTGTTTGAATGATCTACAATCGCTTTTGTGCGTAGAAGCTTTTTGCGCATACGTTACCTCTTTATTATTTTGTGAAACTCTAGGGATAATACTAACAAATATTTTCGTGAAAGCTAATTAAAATTAGTTAAGGTAGAAAAGTTAGCTTTTAAATAGCTCTTTTAATACCGAAATCATGTAGCTGTGGTCTAGAACGCCAGCACTTTCGCGTATGCTGTGCATCGCCCACATTGGGTTGCCAACATCGACACTCGCTACCCCAAGTTGCGCCGCTAATATGGGACCAATTGTACTGCCGCAACCTAAATCGGTACGATGCGCGTATTGCTGATAGGGTACATTTGCGCTTTTGCAAAGCTGAATAAAGCGTGCGGCAGTATCTGCATTGGTGCTATAGCGTTGATTTGCGTTGGTTTTAATCACAGGGCCTTGGTTTACACGAGCGTGGTGGCAGGGTTCGTAGCTGCTTGCATGGTTAGGATGGTAGGCGTGCGCCATATCTGCGCTAACAAAAAAGCTATTGGCTAGTGCGCGTAAACGGTCTTCTATGCTTGTGTTGGTTGATGCGCAAATGCGCGTAATCACATCATTCATAAAGCTTCCGCTCGCGCCAGTTGCGCTTTCACTGCCAACCTCTTCATGGTCAAACAGGGCGCAGATGCTAGTGCTATCTGGCTTTTTATTACTTAATAAAGCACTGATGGCGGC
The DNA here is from genome assembly GCA_043745985.1 of Methylotenera sp. Classification (GTDB taxonomy): domain Bacteria; phylum Pseudomonadota; class Gammaproteobacteria; order Burkholderiales; family Methylophilaceae; genus Methylotenera. Next base: position 4,161 of record JAYTRW010000498.1, on the reverse strand, counting down.
ATGGCAAGAGGCGAGATTGTCTAGCTGGCTATTGGCGATAAATTCTTCATTTAGACCCCAAAAGCTACCTTTTTGCGTGTCGTAAACGCTTAAATCCCAAGTGATAATGTCAGCAGATTCTACTCTTAATTGCTCTGCAAGCGCGCTGGTTAGCTGTGTTTGTGCATCAGAACTGTCGGCAGCAAAGCCAAAAATAAGCGGTAAGCCAGTTTGTTTGTTAAGAACTAAACCTTTGTCGTTCACCTCACGATTCATATGAATGGCGAGGTTAGGTAAGCGCACAACTGAACTGCTAAATTGTACGTGGTGTGCCACGTGTGAGTCGCCATCGCGCACCATCACGCGTCCAGCTAAGCTTAAATCGCGGTCAGTAAACGTGGCTAAAATAGGCCCGCCGTAAACTTCAACCCCAAGCTGTGCAATACCTTGGCTACTAAATGCTGCTTTTGGTTTTAAGCGTAGGCCAGGTGAATCTGTATGAGCACCTACAATACGAAAGCCAGTATCGGCTAATGCTTGGTTGCCAACGACAAAGGCAATAATCGAAGCACCATCACGCACAACATAATAACGACCGTTCTTTTTAAACTGCCAAGGCTGGTTTTCTATGAGCGGCTTAAAACCATTTTCATTTAACAACTTGGCTACGCTATCTATCGCATGCCAAGGGCTTGGACTCGCATCAATGAAGTTAAGCAAGTCTTGGGCTTGCGCTCTAGCGTGGTTCAGAGAGCTTGTTTCAGCGGGCATTTTTGTCTTAGATTCCGATTAGGTCAATCCGTAATGTTGATATCACATCAACTTGGTATGCTTATTTAAAAATATTTTAAATAGATGCTGGAAGTTTATCATGCCAGTGTTTCATCACCAATTCTCCAATAATGTTGGTATTCAGCGCTGAGTATATTTACTTAGCCTTAATTTCTAGCAGCTTATTAAGTATAAAACAGCAAAGATGTATAAATACCTGATTGCCAAAATGGGATAGTGCAATTTCCTAAAAAGTTACACTATCGCATTCAGGCTAGCATATTGTGGCCGCAATGCTTTAAGTTGGCAGCCATTAAAAGGTGCCATTTTCATACTAAGGAGAGTAGTAATGAGTTCATCATTAAAAGCCACACTAAATGGCTGGCATTTGTGGGGATTGGCCGTTGGCTTGGTCATATCGGGCGAGTATTTTGGTTGGAGTTATGGTTGGGATAAGGCTGGCACTTTAGGCTTTCTTGTCACCTCTATTTTAATCGCAATTATGTATACAACATTTATTTTTAGTTTTACTGAATTAACAACTTCTATCCCGCATGCTGGTGGGCCTTTTGCTTATGCACGACGTGCATTTGGCTCAAAAATGGCCTATGTAGCAGGATTTGCGACATTGGTTGAGTTCGTGTTTGCACCACCAGCAATTGCGATGGCTATTGGTGCTTATTTGAATGTGCAGTTCCCGGGAGTCGATCCTAAAATGTTTGCGATGGGGGCCTATGTAGTATTTGTTGCCTTGAATATCATCGGTGTACGAATCGCTGCTACGTTCGAACTATTTGTGACCATATTGGCTATTTTTGAATTGTTAGTATTTATGGGCGTGGTTTCACCAGGCTTTTCCATGAGCAATTTTGTGGCTAATGGTTGGGCAGGTCAGAATTATTTTAGTATGGCTGCTATTCCTGGCATGGTTGCCGCTATTCCTTTTGCTATTTGGTTCTTCTTAGCCATTGAAGGTGTTGCCATGGCCGCAGAAGAAGCTGAAGATCCTAAAAGAACTATTCCTAAGGCTTACATCGGTGGGATTTTAACTTTACTGGTGTTGGCAATCGGTGTCATGATATTTGCGGGTGGTGCAGGTGATTGGAAAGCACTTTCAAATATTAATGACCCATTACCGCAAGCCATGAAAATGATTGTAGGTGAACATAGTGGTTGGTTGCATATGTTGGTCTGGATTGGTTTGTTTGGCCTGATTGCCTCATTCCACGGCATTATTCTTGGCTACTCACGTCAGATATTTGCTTTGTCACGCGCAGGCTATATGCCCAAATACTTTGGTGAGGTTAATGATAAATTCAAAACGCCGCACCGTGCAATTATTGCTGGAGCTGTGGTTGGTGTTGCCGCGATTATGGGCGATAGCTTTCAATTTGCAGGTCAATCATTGACTGCAAACTTGATTACTATGGCTGTATTTGGGGCGATTGTGATGTATATCGTGTCAATGATGAGTTTGTTTGCACTACGTAAAAATGAGCCTAATTTAGAGCGTCCATTTGCAGCAGTGGCCTATCCGTTATTCCCAGCAATTGCGCTGGGTTTGGCTGCTATTAGCTTGGTGACAATGATTTATTACAATCAACAACTGACTATGGTGTTCTTTGGTTTAATGGCGCTAGGCTATATTTACTTCAGTATGACGCAGCATCATCGTGATGCATCTGCTGATAATAAGGTCGCGGCCTAAGGTATTTTAGGGTTAAGTCGCGCTAGAGTCAATTTCTAGCGCGGTTAGTTTTATCTTTAGGTGTATGTGATGTGCATTTACTTTTAGTGATGGTCACTAAAAGTAAATGCACATCAAGTAATGGAGTAAGAATAAATAAAAGTAAAGTGAGTACATGATGAGCTATCAATATACTGCGGGAGCGCATACTTATCAGTTCGCAGACCTTAAATGTGTGTTGGCTAAAGCGACTCCAGCGCGCTCTGGCGATTATCTTGCAGGAGTCGCTGCGGAAACCTATGCGGAACGCATGGCTGCCAGAATGTGTTTAGCGACAATCCCCCTTAAACGGTTTTTGGAAGAGTTAATCATTCCGTATGAAACGGATGAGGTGACGCGGCTGATTGTTGATACACATGATAAGCAGGCATTTGCCGAAATTAGCCACCTGACTGTCGGTGATTTTCGTGATTGGTTGCTATCTGATATTGCAGATTCAGCTACTTTAAAACGTGTGGCACCTGGTATCACACCAGAGATGGCAGCCGCTGTAAGTAAGCTGATGCGCAATCAGGATTTAATCCTTGTGGCTAAAAAATGTCATGTGATAACCGCATTTCGGAATACTATCGGCTTGCCTGGGCATATCTCGGTACGCCTACAGCCAAACCATCCAACAGATGCCCCGCGCGGCATTGCTGCCTCACTGTTAGATGGTCTGCTTTATGGCTCAGGTGATGCTGTTATTGGCATTAATCCTGCCACAGATAGCCTGCCTGCTTTAATGAACTTATATTATTTGGTGGATGAAGTCATCAACCAATACAACATTCCTACTCAGTCTTGCATACTCACACATGTCACAAACCAGATTCAATTGATTGAAAAAGGCGCGCCACTCGACTTGGTATTTCAGTCGATTGCGGGTACAGAGAAAGCGAATAAAAGCTTTGGCATTGATATAGCGCTGCTTAAAGAAGCCCAGTCGGCTGCTTTGTCGTTAAATCGCGGTACGGTTGGCAATAATGTGATGTATTTTGAAACAGGCCAAGGCTCGGTGCTGTCCGCCAATGCTAATTTTGGCGTGGATCAACAAACTTGCGAAGCTCGTGCTTACGCGATTGCAAGGCATCTATCTCCTTTACTGACTAATACCGTTGTCGGTTTTATTGGTCCAGAGTACTTATATGATGGTAAACAAATTATACGAGCAGGTTTAGAAGATCATTTTTGTGGCAAGTTGTTAGGCGTGCCTTTAGGTTGCGATGTTTGCTATACCAACCATGCAGAAGCCGATCAGGATGATATGGATACGTTAATGACTCTGCTGGCGACGGCTGGGTTGACCTTCATTATGGGCATTCCTGGCTCAGATGACATTATGCTTAACTATCAAACTACTTCATTCCATGATGCGTTATATCTGCGTAAAGTGCTAGGTTTAAGAGCTGCACCAGAGTTTGAGTTATGGCTTAAGAACATGAATATTATGGATGCACAAGGCCAGGTGCAAGCCGTGACCAGTGGGCATAGTATGTTGCAGAATATGCCAAGAAGTTTATTGAGTGCGGCATAATTGCTTTATCAATATGACGAGAAAGTATGACTAAAAAACCAGACAGTGTGTTGCCAGAGACTCCTGTAGTTTCAGACTCGTTTACAGCGGATGCCTTTTCCATAGATCCGTGGACACAGTTAAAAAAGTTCACACAGGCTCGAATAGC
>JAYTRW010000497.1:0-2845 GCA_043745985.1 Methylotenera sp. | reverse complement strand
TGGCAGAGACAAAATTGCCACTAGGTTACTACATCACCATGGGTGGTCAATTTGAAGCACAAGAAGAAGCCAGCCGAACCATTGGTTTACTTTCAATTGGCTCACTTGCACTCATCTTTATGATTCTGTTTAGCCGTTACCAATCTTCAGTATTAGCTTTAATGATTATGGCCAATATTCCATTAGCTCTAGTTGGCAGCGTCATTGGTTTGTGGTTATCAGGGCAACCCCTGTCTGTAGCTGCGATTGTGGGCTTTATCACTTTGGCGGGCATCAGTATCCGTAACGGTATCTTGAAGGTCAGTCACTACATCAACCTGTGTGCCTCTGAGGGAGAAGCCTTTAATCAGAAGATGATTATCCGTGGCTCATTAGAACGACTTACCCCTGTACTTATGACAGCACTGGTGGCGGCATTTGCGCTTGCGCCTTTGCTGTTTGAAGCAGAGATGCCAGGCACCGAGATATTGCATCCTGTGGCTGTAGTGATTTTCTCTGGGCTTATTAGCTCGACATTGTTAGACACGTTCTTGACACCAGCTATGTTCTGGTTGGTAGGCAAAAAACCGTTGGAATCATTGATTCAATCGGGTAATAAAGAACATTTTTAAGCAATAGATTTTAGATTTGATTGGATTTAACTTGGCTGTTATGCAAAGCAAACACCTAACAGCCACTTTTTTAGTTCGCTATTGAAAGGAAATATCATGAAACAAGCATTAAGTATTTTGGCGTTGACTAGTGTGCTGACACTACCAGCAATGGTGCAAGCGCATGGTGACGTAGAGCCTAAACATGGCGGCGTAGTTGCCGTAGTGAAGGACATTGATTATGAGTTGGTAGCAAAGCCTGATACCGTCACTATTTATGTGGAAGACCATGGTAAATCAGTCGATACCAAAGCCGCAACTGCAAAAGTCACCATGTTAACTGGTAGCCAAAAATCTGAAGCAAGCTTAACACCAGCCGGCGATAATAAACTGGAAGCCAAAGGTAAATTTGATGCAAAAGATGGTACAAAAGTGATTGCTATAGTCACATTTGCAGGCAAGCTGGCAAGTACTGTTAGATTTGAGATTAAACCAGAGGAACATGAGCATCATTCCCATGATGATCACGGACAAACCGACTATGGTATTGCAGGCGACCCAAGCAAAGTAACACGTACTATTAAACTTAGTATGGGTGACAACTTCCGTTTTACCCCAGATAAAATCAGTATCAAACAAGGTGAAACTATCAAATTTTTGGTAACTAACGTGGGTAAAGTTCAACATGAGATGGTCATAGGTACGCTCAAAGGTATTCAAGAGCATGCTGAAATGATGAAACAAATGCCAGGCATGCAACATATCGACCCAAATATGATTAGCGTTAAACCTAGTAATAAAGGTGAGATAGTTTGGACATTTAATAAGTCAGGTCAATTTGACTTTGCATGTTTGCAACCAGGTCATTATGAAGCAGGTATGAAAGGTAAATTGATGGTGATTGAAGATAGCTCACACCCAGCAACTAAGGCAGTTAAAGAGATGGGGTCTATGAATTTGTAAGTGAAGCGTATGACAGCTATCGGTTATTTTAGCGATAGCTGTCATATTTGATTTTTATGTTCGCTGACGTACTGAGAGCTTGTGAGAATAAGAGCATATTTATTACTCGTAAAAATGATTGTTGAAAATCTCAATATTTATTACTTTTGGAGAAAATATCAATGAAACACTACACAATTAAAACACTTCGTACTTTATGCTTAGTTCCAATATTAGCATTTAGTTTTACCTCAATTGCACAAGCTGAAATGGCTTCTGAAAAGCCTATGCCTATGCCCATGAGCATGTCGCATGATGATATGCATAAAGATGCAATGTATTCGGAAGACATGAAGCAGTCCATGAAATCTGGTATGGAAAGCATGCAAAATATGCAGATGTCGGGTGATATGGATAAAGACTTCGCCATGATGATGAAAATCCACCATCAGGGTGCCTTAGATATGGCAAAAATGGAACTCGCTCATGGAAAATCTCCAGCGATGAAAGCAATGGCGAAAAAAATCATTATTGCTCAGAAAAAAGAGATTGCTGAGTTTAATCGTTGGCTAGCTAAGCAAAAATGAATACTTAGTAAAACAGTGTTTAACAGTAATTTTACTCAATTAAATTAGAGGTTATCAACATGCAAACCGAAATCATAAAAGTAACAGGTATGACCTGTGCTGGTTGTACTAGCGTAGTGACAAAAACACTTAAAGCGGTTAATGGGGTGAAAGACGTAAACGTATCGTTATCAGACACTGAAGCTATAGTTCAATATGATGAAACACTCACTTCACCTGAGCAATTAAAATTTGCTATTAAAGAAGCTGGCTATGGCACAGGTGTTTCAAATGCTGCACCACAAGTTCTAGGTAAAGGCTGTTGTGGATAAGCTAGGTTAATTTCAATATGGAGTCAGCGTTATGAATCCGAAAAACCTGAGCTTAAAAGGTCCTGTATGCGGGATGAGTGTTACAGCTCAATCTCCTAATACCTAACTATAAAGGCAAGCCAGTTTACTTCTGTAGTGCAGGTTGCAAAGCTAAATTTGCGGCAGATCCAGCTAAGTACTTGGCTACAGATTCTAGCGATGACACCCCTCTTTTAGAAACAAAATCTACTCCATCCGAACCTGCGCCAACAGGGACGATTTTTACCTGCCCGATGCACTCAGAGGTTCGACAAGACCATGCTGGCGTTTGTTCTAAGTGTGGTATGGCACTAGAGCCAGAAATGCCGAGTCTAGAAGATAGTGAGAGTCCCGAGTTATCAGACTTTAAGCGGCGTTTTTTTTGGACATTACCGCT
>JAYTRW010000496.1:0-8906 GCA_043745985.1 Methylotenera sp. | reverse complement strand
TACCGCTATCAGAGAACTTGTAAGGTACATTCATTTTTTCTAGGGCTGCAACAATGGCTCCACCGTCTTTATCAGTATAGTTAGAAAACAACACGCGATAGTCAGGCTGCTGACTCCACAGCCAAAATACCACCATCACTGCGACGACTGCAGCGGCTGCAACTACCAAAATTAACTTATTGCCTAACTGTGAGTTCAAACCAGTTCCACCTTCATTAACACCTTGATTAATAAGCGCAGCGTTATTCTCTGCCGCCATCGTATTTCTCCAATGTTCCGCTTTTCAAATACTTAACTTAATTGCGTTTTTCTATGTTGAGTCTTTAAACTTCTAATCACTGAGCATTCACAGAAGAATTACCTCTATAAGCTATTGGATACCATTATGCCAATGACTATGATTTTCAAATTTAGGAATAGAGCAATTTTCCTCGACCTATTTGAACACTCGCGATTACAGCAGAGTGTTAAATTAGTAACTGTCAGAAATGGCGATGAATTAACTATCTAAATTTAAGTAAGAAGATCGTTAATTTGAGATGCGAATTTAAATTGAAGGAGGCAAATCATGAAAACAGGTGGAATTGATGCAAGCAGAATAGAATCTATGCTTGCGCAGTTAAAAGCAGCTGCACAGCGCCCGCAGGCCGATGCTGCATCAGGATTATCTTCTGCGGCAGGCCTCTCTGGAATGCAAGGAGTTAGTCCAACCACATCAAAAGTTAACTTCTCAGATGCGCTGAAAGCCTCACTCAACCAAGTTAATAAAGTACAGGTTGAAGCAGAACAATTAGGTAAGAGTTTCGCGATGGGTGATGATAGCGTCAGTCTTTCTGACGTCATGATTGCAGGGCAAAAAGCCAGCATTTCGTTTCAAGCAACAGTACAAGTTCGCAATAAACTCGTGTCTGCTTACCACGACATTATGAATATGCAGGTTTAACTATTTCTCGCTTACATGTGATTTAGAATAAGGCTAGTTAAACCACTAGCTTCTAGAAAACTGTCGCCCCTTCATCTGCTTGACCTTGCTCTAACTTGTACAACCAAGCCAAAATCTCGGCAATCGCCTGATATAAAGCTGGCGGAATATGATCATCAAGGTCAACCTGCATTAACAGCGCAACCAAATCTTTAGACTCATGCACAAATACATCATGCTCCTTGGCTCTGGCTATAATCTGTTCGGCAATAGCACCACGCCCTTTAGCGACAACTTTGGGTGCGTACTCACCTGCAGCATAAGCCAAAGCAATGGCTTGCTGGTTAGAATTCACCGCACCTTTAAGGCTAAATTCTGAACTATAGTTTTCAATAGTGTTTGGTTGGCGCGTATTTAGTTGACGAGTATTGAATTGATGCCTATTCATGTCGCACCACCGTTAAAGCATCTAATTGCTGACCATTCTTGCCAATAGCTTCAGCCAAGCCTAATCGCTTAGCCGTTAGCATTTCTAAAGTTTGAGGCTGCTCTGCCAAAATACTGACGCGCATCCGTCCATCGGTCAGACTAATTCTCGCGGAAACCTTACCTAAATGCGGCAAATGCAAGGTCATTTCGCTATTAATAGGTCGATCTTGATCGGCTTGCGATTCATTGGGTGACTGTTTTCCATCGGCACTGTTCTGCTGTTGATAAATATCCCAATCCATTTTCTGCCCAGGCCAAACTTCACCATGCCAGCTCATGCGCTGATTTTCTAGAATCGCCAACTGTTGCGACATTAAATTGGCAATAGGCGAATTGGCTTGGTTTTGCGGCTCTTGTTTAATAGCAGCAAGCGACTGATTGCTTTGCGCCAAGTCACTCAAGTGTGATTCATAAAACAACCCGCTATTACTCACGGCATTTTTCAAATCATGCGCCATCACTTGTGGACTACTTGGGCTATTCGTCACGACGGCTGTCGCCTGAAAGCGGCTCGTTACGCCATCGCTTTCGGCTTTTTTTAAATAATGACCAATAAGATTAGCTGCAATGCTTATTTCTGTTGTACTGCCAGCCGCATTAGTAGGCGTAGTGGCGAGTAAAAATGTAGGCACAGGATTATCGTGCATATAACGCAAGGTGAGCATCTGCCCTGCTTTAGCTGCCAGCCCTAAATCCATTTTAAGGATGGTTCCCTTCAAGCTGCCACTTTCAACTTTTACGTGATAAGCAGTATCGCCTACTTTCGATAGCACATTAGCAAAATACTCTTGCCCCTTCACAAACTGCGTAGCTCTATCAGCAAGTTCCTGCCGAATACTGCCAATACTATCTACTGCTAGTATTGGTAAAATTCTAGCTACCGGAGGTATGCTTGCGATGTCAGTTTGTTTGAGCATCTTGATAATGATGCGGACTACTGGTGGTAGGCGCGCGTCAGTTTATTCTCCACATGTAAACTACTCATCAGTGAGTTTAATCTCACCATCCAAGGTGACACAATATTGCGTATCTCACGATCATCCGCCAGTATGCTTTTAATACTGGCTAATTTACGAGCGCGCACATCGTTTGGTAGAGGCAACGCATTTTCTGTCAACTTTAATGTGGCTACCTGCTGAGCACAGTTAGCTTCCAGTTTAGCCAATGTATCCCAATCCTGTTGTTTGGCTGCCAACAACATTTGTTTAGTTAACTCAGCAACAGTTTCATAAATCAAAATTGTGTCTTGATGTTCCATTTATTGTCGTTCCGTTAATTATAGTTACGTTATTTAGACTTTTGCGTAATGAGCAATATTACGATTAACCGTCATCGCCACTTGGCTAGGGACTGCCGTTGACATATCTGTAGCTGGCATTTTTACGTGATCAATGGCTTCCCATGCGCCCTTTAAATCAGTCAGTAATTTAATCACTTCATGTATTAACTCTGGCTGATTTTGAATATTCGCCGTCATTAATCGTTTACTCATATAGGCATAAAGCGCATCTAGATTTTCCGCTATTTCACCACCTGCCTTTTTATCTAAGCTAAGCCTTAAGCCAGATTCTATAATTGAAATTGCTTTTGAAATCATGGTGCCTTTGTTAGGTATATCTTTAGTTTGCATATGCATTAATGCAGCACGACAAGCAGCGATAGCGCCATCGTAGAGCATAATGATTAATTTGTTTGGGCTAGCAGCAAGCACACCCGTTTCCAAGCCAACTTTTGCATATACATTCACTCCGTGCTGATTTGATCCAAACATCATTGTGTCCTTTACTTGTTCTTAATAATTATTTGTTAGCGTTGTATGAAGCAATTTGCTGAGTAAGAAACGAGCTAGTCGTCGTCATGCTTGACATCATTGTGTCTAACCTAGTGAATTGCGCGCGATAACGAGCCTCAATTGCAGTTAGTCTTAATGTAATGGAGTCCGCCTGTTTATCAAGCCGTGAAATAGAGCTATTAATACCATCTGTTCTAGAGGCTAAGATACCCGTAGTGTTTAACAGACTTGTAATCGCGCTATCTAACTGTGCCGCATAGCCAATACTAAAATTAACAGTGCCGCGTAAACCTGTTGCCCCACCGTTAACCTTCACCGCTAAGCCTTCACTTGCATCACCCTTTGCACCAACTAAAATACCGCCAATAGCCGTTGCAGCCACACCATTAATCATGCCAGCAAGGGGAGATAAGCTACTTACATCAATCGCATAAGTCCCCGCTTTTGTTTTACTGGTGCTAGCTGAATAGCTAAGCTGAGGATCAGTTGTTTTTGCGGATGTCGCGAACAAACCAGCAATACCGCTGAAGTTAGCAGCAACCGCAGCGTCAAGCTTGGTTGAATCTAAAGCCAATTGACCAGTCGCCTGAAATGACACGCCAATTTGGCTAAGTGTAGAAAATGCACCGTTAGAAGTGGCCGCATTCGTCATCACAGCCTTAAGCTGAGAAATGACCGACCGTGTCGTAGCATCGCCTAACAGAGCACCTGAGTTTTTTCCTGTAGGGTCATATTTTGTGAGGCTACGTAGCGAAGTATCAAGTTTATTGTAAGCATCAACAAACGCCGTTACCGAGGTCTTTACCGCTTCCTTATTACTTGCCACGCTTAAATTAACGCTATCCGCACTGGTGGCTAATAAATTAAGCGTTAAACCACCAATCGCATCCGTAATCGTATTGCTCGGTTTAACAACATCAATGCCATCAATGTTCAAAAGCGCATTTTTAGCCGCCTGTATTTGCGACATATTTTTACCACTGCCAGCTGCGGCAGTAGGGTCATACGCTAACTGTGATAAACCTGCATTATCAGTATTGTTACCATCACTGTCTGTGGTTGTGATTTTCAAGGTATTCACTTCACCCGTATCTTTTGAGGTGATGACTAGGTGATTAATAGTGCCATCATTCACGATGGTTGCATTCACACTTGAATTTGAAGCATTAATCGCATCACGCACACCTGAAAGCGTGTTATTAGAACTATCGATGGTAATGCTGACATCGGTTTTAGCCGCATTAGGCGTAAATGAATTAGGCGTAGCCGGCGCGATAGCAGTGGGCGGATTGTAAGTCCCAAATGAAATAGTTAAGGTGCCTGTGCCAATAGTATCCGCTACATTTCCAGTGCCTGAAAAAGTTAACTTTTGCGATTTAGCTAACTGATTAACCTTAATTGCATTATCGCCTAAAGCTGCTGTGCCATTAGCGCTTGCGGTAAATACAGCAGCATTACTTGAAGTCACGGTTTGCGCATTAAACTTACTAGCGCTAGAAAGCGCACTAACAGCCAATTGAAAAGTTGATAATGAGCTTTTCAAAGTACCGTAGGCAGAAATTTGCGATTGATAATCTGTCTTTTGTTTGGTAACAGCCGTCAATGGTTTTTGCTCGATAGCCATTAAACTACTAACGATACTATCTACCTGAAGTCCAGAACCTATACCTGCAGATGAAATGCCCATTTTATATATCCTATTTTAAAAACAGCCATTTTTAACTTCGTCTATTTCAATACTGAAATTTCTACAATTAAAGTGGCTTAAGTAACTGCTATTAAGTATATAACGACACCATTTTTCAAAAACTTTAATCAAATCTACTTTAATACCTTATATCTAAATGCAAATGCAGGAAAGACGAGCCATCGCGAATAAAGTAACAAATCGCGATGGCTCGTCTTTCCTGCAAAACTAAACACAATAGTGGTCAGGCTATTGAAGCCGCTGAGATTAAACTGTTTGCCTAATCATTAAACCTTGCAACTTATCAAGCGTTTTAGACATCGCCAATACTTCTTCATTTGGAATCTGTCTTAACACTTGTTTAGAAGCCGTATCAACCACTTTTACCACCATACGCTCAGACTGTGTGTCTAATGAAAACTGCACCGTTTGCAACGCAGGGGCGACTAAGTCATTCAGTTTTTTAACTGCGGTTTCTAAGTCCGCCATATCAACCACCACAGGGCTAACATCAACCTTGGCATTTTCAGCCGCCACAACGGGTTTAAGCCCTGATGGGCTTGATGGGCTTAATGTTTTATCTATGGAAATTTGGCCGCTGGCACTTGGCACAGCGGCCAGTCTTCTCACTGAACCGTAACTATCTATTGATGAATTAAACATGATTTTCTCCTTTGCAAAACCCCACAAGCTGATCAGGCCTGTGGGGGGGTAAGGCATTTACTCGTTAATTGTTACTAGCCTCTCAATAAAGCTAACACGCCGTTAGGTGATGAGTTGGCTTGCGCTAACATTGCTGTACCTGCTTGTTGCAAGATTTGGGCACGGCTTAAGTTTGCAGTTTCTGCAGCAAAGTCAGTATCCATGATGCGTGACTTAGCCGCTGATTGGTTTTCTGATGACACATGCAAGTTACTGATCACAGCTTCAAAACGGTTTTGAGTGGCACCGTAAAGAGCACGCTCGGTATTCACAGCTGTTAGCGCAGCATCAATGTTGGTTATTGCAGTCGTGGCAGCACCTGTAGAGGTAACAGCACCACTCGTAGACGCTACAATGCTAGCCTGAGCAGTCATGTCAGTGCCTGTTACCGTAATGGTGTCACCACTAGCATTACCAGTACCCACTTGAAAAACTTTTGCACCACCTGCAAGAGTATTTACACCGTTGAAATTGGTATTGGCCGCAACACGTGTTACTTCTGTAGCAAGCTGTTGGTATTCTGTATCTAAGTTAGCTTGGTCAGCAGTAGTGTTAGTTGCATTTTTAGATTGCACAGCAAGTTCACGCATGCGTTGTAGTGAATCGGTAATTTTGCTCAGACCACCTTCAGCTGTTTGTGCGAATGAGATTGCATCGTTAGAGTTACGAATCGCCACATTCATACCACGCACTTCTGAGTCCATACGAGTAGCAATTGACAAGCCCGCAGCATCATCTTTAGCGCTGTTAACACGCAAGCCAGATGATAAGCGTTGCATTGAAGTAGCTAAAGAGCCTTGTGAAGTGCTTAAGTTACGTTGTGTGTTTAATGAGTTAAGGTTTGTGTTAATTACTGAAGCCATGATAATTCTCCTAAATTTAAGTTAAGTTTTACTACACTCTGTCTTGCCTTTAGCGTTACAACTTGTTATTCAAATTGCGCTGCTGTTGTAACTATTATCGGTAGGCTTTTCAGAAAGTTTAGGGTTGTTTCTAAATTTTCTTTTTTCGTCGTGCCGATTAAGCAATCCTGATGTAAAGAGTATCGGTCTAAGTTTTCAAAACTTTAAGTATAGGTGGAATTTTTAGTTGAGTTTTTGTATCTCCACAGACAAAAATAGGCAATAAAGGCTCTAGTTACGGGCGTTACAAGTCACTCACAACAAGCTCAAGCAGTAAAAATTTAGAATAGAAATTCATTAAAATTAATCTAATTTAAATATTTTTCGTGGTGATTTTTGATGCAATTTGCAACTAAGAAGTTTTTAAAGCGGTGGAAGTAAACTGAACTAATGCATAAATACTAGCGCGCTAACGAAAATAGTAAATGAATATAGATTAATAAATGAGTAATTAGACTAAGCGAATGGTTATTTGGTATATTTAGTGGCTTTTAAGTTCGGCGATTTTTTGTGTAATCAACTCACCTTGCTCTTCGTCGAGTGAATCAATTTTAATTTTAAGTGTCTCTAACTCGCCCAAATCTTTTTGTAAATAGGCAATGTTAGACAAAGCCACCATTGCGTCTAAATGACGATTGTTTAAAGCTTGTGCCTTATTCAAATCTTCTTTGGCTAATGCTGTTTGATTGGCGCCCTCTTCAGCCAGCCCTAAAAAGTACCAAGCATCAGATGATTTAGGCTCTTGCAGCGTCCAAGCTTGGGCAATTTTCTTTAAAGCCACCCACTCTTTATTTTGATAAGGAATGACCACCTGCATAAAATAAGGTCTTTGCTCTAATGGTAAAGCCCAAAATGGCACATCATTTGTATTCAATGACAATACATCTGGCGAGTCAAACAACGCTTTTATCCACTCTACAGGCAGGTTGTAGAAGAAACCATGCGAACCTGGGCTTTTAAAGCTGGTAATGCCGATAAGGTTAAACTGTTGGTCAAACAAAGCCCCTCCACTTGAGCCCATGGCAAAAGCAGCATTGGTGCGAATCACTACGCCATCGTCAAACGGGTATGAGCCCTTAATACTGCCATATGAAGGCTGTGGCACGTTATTACCGATGGGGTAACCTAGGCTGAATATTTCTTCCTCGTACTTTACTGTGGTGCTATCACGCATGGGCGCGACCTTAAATGGCAAGTTATCAAACTTTAATAAACATAAATCATGCTTCCAATCAGCTTTCAAACCAATTGGTTGATAGGAATCATGATATTTAGTAATGCTTGCGCCCTTTGCATTAGCTAACACATGGCAATTAGTTGCTACATACTCCTTACTTACTACAACACCCGAGCCAGTGCCAGTGATGCCACTAGGCAACTCTACGGCCACCTGTACCAAAGAATCGCTCAGCGCCAAAATCTCGCCTATATTAGGTTGGGCGTGGGTGACAGAAACATGTAAGCTAATTACCGTGAGCAAAAATAACTTTTTCATCATTGGCCCTAAAGAATCCTATTTTTTTGCAGAAACCCAATATAGAGGACGCTGAGCTTGCTTTTTAAAAAGCAACATATCAGTCTTTCTCATCGTTTCTATCGCCTCATCAAAAGAGATATGTTGTTGTGACGCGCTAACACTAGCGAGTGGTTCCGCATATTTACGCCAAGCAGGATCTTCACGAAAGCCTCTGTCCGCCATACAATTCTTCAACACACTCGCTTTGCGACTCAGCAACTCCAACTTTTGAAACTCAACGACTGGCGTCATGCCGATAACAGCTTTCTCTGAAATACCTACACACTCATCGCCCATATGCTCAAGCTGCGTCATTTCTTGGTTAGATGAACTTTGATTCTGGTCGTTTATTAGTAAAAACCAAGCTAAGAAACTAAGAATGACAACGAAACCAATCATTGGAATTACTTTTTTCAAATCAAATTGCCTTCTTTAAATAAAAAATTTAACGATTTTTAAAAATACTACTTAATAGGATTAATAGAATGAACCTAAGTTCCATAATAAAAGTTCAAGACTAAAAGCTCAATACAAAGCAGCCTTGGTAAGGCGGTACAGACTTGCAGCACTTAGAAGATATGCTTAGGCAAAGAAATCACCTGTGTAAGTTGTGTGACCATAAAACAAAAGGGAGCATATAGCTCCCTTTTATCATTCACCAAGAGTCAGAATTAATTAACTGAATCTTTTAATGTTTTACCTGCAGTGAAAGCTGGCGCTTTGCGTGCAGCAATTTTCAACTCAGCACCTGTACGTGGGTTGCGGCCTGTACGAGCAGCACGTTGTGTTACTTTAAATGTACCAAAACCAACAAGCGTAACTGCATCACCATTTTTAAGTGCTGCTGTGATAGCTGCAGTCGTTGCATCAATAGCACGACCTGCATCCGCTTTAGT
>JAYTRW010000495.1:0-8925 GCA_043745985.1 Methylotenera sp. | reverse complement strand
GTTAAAACATTCATGGTTTTGCTTTAAAGTTAGTTGAAAATGCTGAGTTCATTATGCCCACATGCAGAAAAATAGAATAGGCTAAATAGTAAATCCGTGTAAATCTGGGTAAAACCATATTAACTAAAACAGATAGGCTAAATCACAGTAAGTTCGCAACTAGGCTCACACCTTGATTATTCTTATGGATTACTCTGGCTTAACTTCTTACAATGATTGATTCTTTTACGTACTTATTTAAATTCAAAATATCATGACTATAAAAATTAGAATCGCTCACTTAGACGACCTTGAACAGCTTGCTGAACTATTTAACGCATACCGTGAATTTTATGAAGAGGCATCAGACATTGACCTCGCAAGGCGTTTTCTACATGACAGGCTCAGCAAAAAAGATTCCGTTATTTTTGTTGCAGAAAGCGCTGCAGCTGGAACCGCTGATAATAAAAGCCAAACACAAAAATTGATTGGCTTTTGTCAGCTATACCCCACATTTTGCTCAGTCATCGCTACGCCTATCTGTGTACTTTATGATTTATTTGTAGATGCAAATATCAGAAAATCTGGTGCTGGCAAAGCACTGATGTTAGCTGCGCATGACTATGCCGCCAACAATGACTATGCGCGGTTAGATTTAACTACTGCAAAAACCAACCTGACGGCTCAGTCACTATATGAATCTTTAGGCTGGGTTCGCGATGATGTTTTTTACACTTACAACAAAACAATTACACCAGCTAAATAATACTTTCTAAACCCTTTGAGTAAACACATTGCGTTATAGCAGCTTAATACCGCTCAGATTATCTGCGCAAGTTTGCTTGATAATATTCACCAAGTCTAAGGTATAAGGGCGTGACATCGTTTCTGCGGTACAAGTCGCATGCAACTCAGACCATAAACCATTCTTACCTATCGATTTAGCAAGAACATATTCGTGATCGACATAGCTTTTAATACCCCAGCTTGGTAAGGCTGCTAGTCCTCTTCGGCTTGCCACAAGCTGCATAATGGCTACCGTCAGCTCTGCGGTACGTCTGGTAAACACAATGTTCGCAGGCTTAAGCACATGGCGAATAATATCAATGCGCTCTTCAGGTACTGGGTAAGTAATCAAGGTTTCATTGCTAAAGTCTTCTGCGACCAATCTCGATTTATTACCTTTGCTGCTATCCAACGGCAAAACCGCCATAATTTCAAACTTGAATAACGGTGCTTGGCACAAATCTCGCATTTTCTCTGGCAACCCGCCTATCACGATGTCTGCTTTACCTTCACGCAATAACTGCCATGGGTCGCTATGAAATCCTGCGACTAAATCCAGCTCAACTTCTGGCCATGCACGTCTAAACGCATCCATTACTGGCGTGAGCCAATCGAAACAGGTGTGGCACTCCAATACAATACGCAACTCACCAGACTGATCACTTTTTAATCGAATTAAGTCGCGCTCTGATTTTTCAATGAGCGGTAATAGCTCGTTGGCTAAATCTAACAGACGTTGACCTGCAGGCGTAAATCGTAAACCTTGCGGGCTGCGCTGAAATAGAGTGATTTCATAATGCGTTTCTAACGCACGAATCTGATGCGAGAGCGCAGATTGCGTTAAAAATACACGCTCGGCCGCTAGCCCTAATTTGCCTGTTTCGGCGATTGCTTTAAGTGATTTTAGATGGCGAATTTCTATCATAATAAATTTTAGGTATGAATTTAATTCAAATTTATCACAAAAACTTTCACTTTATTAAAATATTCGCAAGTTAGAAAATGCATGTCTTACATTGAATAAGGCTTAGCACATGACAAAAAATAACATTAAAGCGCATATCTTGGGCTACCCACGCGTAGGTGCAAGGCGTGAACTTAAATTTGCACTAGAATCATTTTGGCGTAAAGAAGTGCCGTCGGAGTATTTGCAAGATACCGCTAAAAATTTACGTGCCGAACATTGGCAAAGGCAACAAGAAGCCAGTTTAGCCTTTATCACCAGTAACGACTTTTCATTATATGACCACGTATTGGATCATTCTGTGTTGTTTGGCGCACAGCCAAAACGCTTCAATAAAAAACCTTTTGGTGAAGTGAACGCCTCCCCAGAAAACGCCTACTTTGCACTCGCGCGCGGTAACTTAGAGCAACCTGCTATGGAAATGACTAAGTGGTTTGATACGAACTACCACTATATTGTGCCAGAGCTGGCTAACGACACGCAGTTTTCTATCAACGTGCATGATTTTTTAAGCCAGTTAGATGAAGCGCAAAAAATCAGCAAAAACGTGAAGCCTGTATTACTCGGACCTGTAAGTTTTTTATACTTAAGTAAAGCGCGCGGCATTAATAAACTAGATTTATTAGATGGTCTAGCGCAACAGTATGTGTATTTGTTGCAAGAACTACAGCTGCGAAAAATAGAGTGGCTGCAAATTGACGAGCCTATTTTCGCTCTAGATTTAGATGATGCTTGGCTGAAAGCCTTTGACCGGGCTTACGCTTGGTTTAGAACATCGCGCCCGAAACTATTGCTCACCACTTACTTTGCCAATGTATCGCGCTATCAGGCATTTATTACTAGCTTACCTGTGGATGGTATCCATATTGACTTGGTGCGCGCACCAGAGCAGTTAGGCCCTTGGGTTAATGCGATTCCGAGTCACTGGGTATTATCTGCCGGCGTGATTGATGGCCGTAATATTTGGCGTAATGATTTAGACAAAACACTCGCATTGTTAGACCCATGGGTAAATAGACTAGGGAACCGCTTATGGATTGCACCAAGCTGCTCATTGCTGCACACGCCAGTGACACTCGCACATGAGGCTAAGTTAGACGCTGAGATTAAATCATGGTTGTCCTTTGCCGATGAAAAAATTGTTGAGCTCAGTATTATCGCCAAAGCATTGAATAATGGTATGGACTCTGTAGCCGAAGAGCTAGCTTTTTCACGTGCAGCAATTGCATCACGCAATCAGTCAAACCGCGTACACGATGCCAATGTAAAAACACGCATTGCCGCACTTAATACATTAAATGAAAATCGAGAAAGCACTTTTGAGTTGCGTGCTAAAGCCCAAAAAGAGCGCTTGAACTTACCACTTTTACCTACAACTACGATAGGCTCATTTCCACAAACGCCTGATATTCGTGCAGCACGCGCGGCTTTTAAAAAGGGCGATATTAGCCAAACTAACTATGATGCTGAGATGGAGTCGCACATTGCTTATGCTATTGCTCAGCAAGAAGCCATTGGCTTAGATGTGCTAGTGCATGGTGAAGCTGAACGAAACGACATGGTGGAATTTTTTGGCGAACAGCTAGCTGGCTATGCGTTCACACAAAATGGTTGGGTACAAAGTTATGGTTCGCGCTGTGTAAAACCACCCGTCATTTATGGCGATGTACATAGACCAAACCCTATGACAGTAAACATGGCCATCTTTGCGCAATCACTATCAAGTCGCCCAGTTAAAGGCATGCTCACAGGCCCTATCACCATATTGCAATGGTCTTTTGTTCGCGATGATCAACCCAGAGAAACCACCGCAATGCAAATAGCACTTGCAATACGCGATGAGGTTGAAGACTTGCAAAAAGCAGGCATTGCCATTATTCAAATTGATGAACCTGCGTTACGTGAAGGCTTGCCACTGCAAAAAGCGGCATGGGCACAATATTTAGCATGGGCGGTAAAAGCATTTAAATTATCAGCCAGTATTGCACGTGACGATACGCAAATTCACACCCACATGTGTTATGCAGAATTCAATGACATTTTGCCTGCAATTGCGGCAATGGATGCTGATGTTATTACCATTGAAACTTCGCGCTCAGCCATGGAGTTATTAGATGCATTTGGTGAGTTTGCATACCCTAACGATATTGGTCCAGGTGTCTATGACATTCATTCACCACGCGTGCCAACTGTTGAGGCGATGGAAAAACTCATGAAACGTGCGTTAGATGTGGTGCCAGTAGAACGCTTATGGATTAACCCTGATTGCGGATTAAAAACCCGCGGCTGGCCAGAGACTAAAGCTGCCTTGGAAAACATGGTAGCAGTGGCTAAGGGCTTACGTAAGCAATTGGCGTAACTTTACTTATCATCACTTATTTATCTAAATTTCATTAACTTTGGCCGTCATTCCCGCGCTCGCGGGAATGACTTAAATGTAACAATAAAAATTCCATATAAAACAATCGCATAAAACAAAACTAAAAATAATATCAATATATAGTGTTTTTATATTGAAAAAATCATCTATATTGCGTTATAGTGTTGTCACACGGTTCTTACGCTTTAGTCAAAACGTAAGATAAAAGGGAATACGGTGCGGTGTTTGAGTCTACTTTCAAACACTTATGCCATAGCTGCCCCCGCAACTGTAATCAGCGAGTTATTTGTTACGCTTATTTAAAAGCACTTGCCACTGAATTGGATATTGTCAATTTGGGAAGGCCAACAAAGAACGATGACCTGAGAGCCAGGAGACCTGCCGTGTGCCTTTTTTGTGCTTACTTTTAGATTTTTAAATCATCAATTTTAAAATCCAAAATATGCGCAAAAGTATTTTTATAACGTTTGAGGCGGGGTGTCCTCGGCAGATGGAATGACACAAATATAAGTTGTAAATGCGTCATTCCGCTATGCTGTTTTTGTTCAAGCAATAAGCACAATATTGTTGCGAACAAAGCGTACCTGCCCTTTTTGAAAAAGGGAATAACCAAATGGATGATGTCAGACCTTCTGTTAATACAGACTTATCTTTACCCACATTGCAAGTCATTCGCCGCAATGGCGCTGCAGTTCAATTTACACTCGATAAAATCTCTATCGCCATCACTAAAGCTTTTTTGGCCGTTGAAGGCAACCAAAGTGGTACCTCTCAACGCGTGCGCGACCAAGTCGCCACGCTAAGCCAATTAGTCAATAGCGCGCTGATGCGTCGCTTGCCTGCTGGTGGCTCAATCCATATTGAAGATATTCAAGACCAAGTAGAATTGGCGCTCATGCGCAATGGTAACCACGATGTAGCACGTGCTTATGTGCTTTACCGTGAAAAACGCAATGCTGAGCGTGCTGCTGAAAAAGCGAGACACCCATCTGCCGAGCCTATTCATATGCTGAGTGTGAATATTGATGGCAAATTAATTCCTCTCGACATCAATCAACTCAATGAAATGGTGAGTGAGGCTTGCTTAAATTTAAATGATGTTGAGCCTTCACTAGTCGTTGAGCAAGCGGTACGTGATTTATACAACGGCATACCCTTTACAGAAGTCTATAAGGCGTTAATTTTATCGGCCCGTAGCCTGATTGAAACTGAACCTGCTTATAATTATGTGACTGCACGTTTACAACTAGATTTAGTACGTGCAGAGGTTTTAGGCGAGCGTATTAGCCATGCTGAGATGGATACGCAATACGTAGAATATTTTCCTCGCTATATCAAAATGGGCATAGCTGCAGAATTGCTAGACCAACGTTTAGCGCAGTTTGATTTAACTAAACTAGCCGCAGCTTTGGTAAAAGAGCGTGATTTTCAATTTGGTTATTTAGGCATACAAACCCTATATGACCGCTACTTTTTACATATTGAAGAGCGCCGCATTGAGTTGCCGCAGATTTTCTTTATGCGTGTAGCGATGGGTTTGGCGATTAATGAGATTGACCGCGAAAGCCGTGCAATCGAGTTTTATAATGTGCTTTCAAGCTTTGATTTTATGAGCTCAACACCGACTTTATTTAATGCTGGCACCCTTCACTCTCAGCTTTCTTCTTGCTACTTAACGACCGTCAGCGATGATTTAGACGGGATTTATCAAGGCATTAAAGAGAATGCCATGCTGCAAAAGTACGCAGGCGGTTTAGGTAATGACTGGACCCCAGTGCGCTCCCTCGGTGCACGCATTAAAGGCACAAATGGCAAGAGCCAAGGTGTGATTCCATTCTTAAAAGTAGTGAACGATACGGCTGTTGCAGTCAATCAAGGTGGAAAACGCAAAGGCGCGGTGTGCGGCTATTTAGAAACTTGGCACTTAGACATAGAGGAGTTTTTAGATTTACGCAAAAACACGGGTGATGACCGTCGCCGCACGCACGACATGAATACCGCGCATTGGATTCCAGATTTATTCATGCGCCGCGTCACTGAAGCTGGTGATTGGACATTATTTTCACCGTCTGATGTACCTGATTTACATGATAAATACGGAAAAGCCTTTGAAACCACTTATGTGGAATATGAGCGCCGTGCCGAAAATGGTGAAATCAAACTGTTTAAGAAAATTCCCGCCTTGCAAATGTGGCGCAAGATGCTTTCTATGCTATTTGAAACAGGCCATCCTTGGATTACATTCAAAGATCCATGCAATATTCGTTCACCACAGCAACATGTGGGCGTGGTGCATAGCTCAAACCTGTGTACAGAAATCACGCTAAATACCTCGGAGACTGAAATTGCTGTATGTAATTTGGGTTCTGTGAATTTATTACAACATTTGACCGAAGTTAACGGTAAATTAGTGCTAGATAACGACAAGTTAAAAGCCACCATTAAAATCGGCATGCGCATGTTAGATAACGTGGTGGACATTAACTTTTACCCAGTGGGTAAAGCACGCAATGCTAATACTCGTCACAGACCAGTAGGCATGGGCATCATGGGCTTTCAAAACTGCTTGCACGCCATGCGTATTCCTTACGCCAGCATAGAAGCCGTCGAGTTTGCTGACCGCGCAATGGAAATAGTGTGCTACAACGCTTATTACGCTTCAACAGTGTTAGCAGAAGAGCGTGGCGCCTACTCAAGCTTCAAAGGCAGTTTGTGGGATCAAGGTATTTTGCCGCTAGACACATTAGATTTATTACTCAATGAACGTGGCGGCAATGTAGAAGTTGATAGAAGCAAAACGCTAGATTGGGATGCTTTACGCAACCGTATTCAAAAAGTTGGTATGCGTAACTCTAACTGTGTGGCCATTGCACCAACGGCCACCATTTCTAACATTGTTGGCGTTTCTGCGAGTATTGAGCCTGAATACCAAAATCTATACGTTAAATCTAATTTATCTGGCGAATTCACTATTGTGAACGAGCAACTAGTAATTGACCTAAAAGCACGCGGGCTTTGGGATGCGGTAATGGTGTCTGATTTAAAATATTTTGATGGCTCACTACAAAAAATAGACCGTGTACCTGCTGATTTAAAACAGCTATACGCAACAGCGTTTGATGTTGACCCAACGTGGTTAATTGAAGCCGCAGCGCGTCGCCAAAAATGGATAGACCAAGCGCAATCACTCAACCTGTATTTTGCCGTGCCATCAGGCAAAAAGCTTAATGATACCTATCTGCTAGCTTGGCAACGTGGCCTAAAAACCACTTACTACTTGCGTTCACTGGGTGCAACAGCCGCAGAGAAATCAACAGGTTCTGGTGGTGAGTTGAATGCAGTTTCATCCAGTTTAGAAGAAGCGCCGAAAATGTGCTCGATTGACAACCCAGAGTGCGAATCTTGCCAATAACTTGTTTTTTGTAGGAGGGGCTTGTAGCCCCGAATAGCAATACTGAGCGAGGAGTAAATTGCTTTCGCGACTAAAAGTCGCTCCTACAAAACAACCAACCAAAATTAAGGAAAAATCATGCTTTCATTTGAAGATGATGTGGTACTAGAAGAAACAATAATAACAACGCCAGCATTAAAAGTAGCGGGAAATAATGCAGTAACTTCACCATTAGCCGCACCTGTCGCAGCCAATCAACCGTCGCACTCAGGCCGCGTAAACGCCTCTGACAAACGCATGATTAACGGTCAAACCGACGTTAACCAACTCGTGCCGTTTAAATATCATTGGGCATGGGATAAATATTTAGCGGGCTGCGCTAACCATTGGATGCCACAAGAGGTTTCCATGAGCCGCGATATTGCGCAGTGGAAAGATAGCACCGCGCTGACTGATGACGAGCGCTTAATTGTGAAACGTAATTTAGGCTTTTTCACTACTGCAGACTCACTCGCTGCGAACAATATTATACTCGGCACTTACCGTCACATTACCGCACCAGAGTGTCGACAATACTTGCTACGTCAAGGTTTTGAAGAGGCGATTCACACGCATGCTTATCAATACATCGTTGAGAGTTTGGGCTTAGACGAATCTGAGGTTTTTAATGCCTATCAAGAAGTGGCGAGCATTAAAGATAAGGATGATTTTTTAATTCCATTCATCAATATTTTAACTGATCCTACATTTAAAACTGGCACGCCTGAGGCCGATCAAAAACTGCTTCGCTCCTTAATTGTATTTGCTTGCATTATGGAAGGTTTATTTTTCTATGTGGGTTTTGTGCAAATTCTCGCACTTGGCCGTCAAAATAAAATGCAAGGCGCCGCGGAGCAATATCAATACATTTTACGTGATGAATCAATGCACTGTAATTTTGGCATTGATGTGATTAACACCATAAAACTTGAAAACCCACATTTATGGACAGCTGAATTCCGCGAGGAAATCAAAAGCTTGATGCAGCAAGGCGTAGAGCTAGAATATCGCTACGCAGAGGCGACTATGCCGCGCGGCGTACTAGGTTTAAATGCCACTATGTTTAAAGAGTATTTACGTTTTATTGCCAACCGCCGTTGCACGCAGATTGGCTTAGATGTGCTGTATCCTGGGGCGACAAATCCATTCCCATGGATGAGTGAAATGATGGATTTAAAGAAAGAGAAAAACTTCTTTGAAACCCGCGTAACCGAGTACCAAACTGGTGGTGCTTTAAGCTGGGATTAGCTTAAAAAAATCACTTATCGGCAACTGAACTTTACCAATAGATCAAACAATTTGTCATACCAGCGTAGGCGGGTATCCAGTCAGCGTTGATATTCAGGCTGTCACTATAAACTATCATTCGTGACTACCAAATTGACT
>JAYTRW010000494.1:0-2868 GCA_043745985.1 Methylotenera sp. | reverse complement strand
CGATGCCAATATAAGCCACGAAGTTATCCAAGCCTGCCTGATGTTTGCTCTGCCTATTTTTATCCCATTGTCGTAACCAGCTTTCCAGTTTTTTAACTTCATCATTAGTTGCTTGATATGAAGCACCCTCAGTGAGGCGTAAATCCACGGTGATTTCTAAGCGTGTTGAATCGGGAAAGAACTGTTGCTGCACTTTACTAAAGCCTGCAATCGATAAAGCAAACATGACCAGCGTAATCACAATAACAGTTTTACGATAGCGCACGCATGTAGTGAGTAACTGACGGAAAGCACGATAAAACTTGGTGTTATAAATATCGTGATGGTGGTTATCATCGACCTCTTCAGTCAAGCCAAGCTTGCTTCTAAACCATAATTTAACTCTTGAAGGTTTAGGGGCATGTGTATAGTCAGGTAGCAAATGGTAGCCCAAATAAGGCACAAATATCACCGCAGCAAACCATGAAAGTATCAATGCAATTGCGGAAACTTGAAAAATTGAACGGGTATATTCACCTGTAGAAGAGGTAGCAGTTGCTATCGGCAAAAACCCTGCAACGGTCACCAATGTGCCAGTCAGCATAGGCATAGCGGTTGAAGTATAGGCAAATGATGCGGCTCGGACTCTATCCCAACCTTGCTCCATTTTGGAAGCCATCATTTCCACTGAGATAATCGCATCATCCACTAGCAAGCCCAGCGCTAATATCAATGCGCCCAATGAGATCTTATGCAGCCCAATATCAAATGAACTCATCACCAGAAATGTCGCTGCCAGCACAACAGGAATAGAAATCGCCACCACAATACCTGTACGCCAGCCCAACGAAAGCAGGCTTACGCCAAGTACAATCAACAAAGCTTCAATCAAAGATTCTACAAAGTCATTGACAGAGTTCGCGACAATTTTTGGTTGTGAAGTTACGGTTTCAAAGCTCAAACCCACAGGCAAGTTTTGCTGAATTCTAACAATTCGTTTATCTAGCTCATGCCCAAGTGCAATCACATCACCACCTTGGCGCATACTCACGCCGAGCAATAGCGTTTCTTTGCCGTTATAGCGTACCGTACTGGCTGGCGGATTTTCATAGCCACGATAAATCCGTGCAACATCACCCAACCGAAAGTCTTGGTTATTTGCCCGCAACCTAATTTCACGCAACTCTTCTAGCGTGTTGTAGCGACCAGAAACCTCAACACGAATGCGCTCTTTAGGTGAGTCAAAAGTCCCGCCTTTCACCACAGCATTTTGTGTTTGTAAAATACCAATCAACGTTGTGGTACTGACACCCAAAGTAGAAAGTTTGGTGTTCGATAATTCAATAAAAATACGTTGTTTACGCTCGCCAAAAAAATCAATTTTGGCAACATCAGGAGTATTTAAAAGCTCCGCGCGGATAATCTCAGCCTGTTTTTTTAGTGCAAAGTTATCAAAACCATCGCCCGTGAGTGCATACATGCTGCCATACACATCACTAAACTCATCGTTAAAAGTCAGGCTTTCAATATTCTGTGGCAATGTGTTCCGAATATCACTAATTTTTTTACGCACCTGATACCAAATTTCAGGAATATCTTTTGATACGGTATCGTCTTTAATCACCACAAAAATCATCGACTCACCTGGTCGGGAGAAACTACTTGAGTAACCTAAGTGCGGCACTTCTTGAATTTTCTTTTCAAGCTTATCGGTAATTTGCTGCTCAACCTCTACGGCACTCGCGCCTGGCCAAGTAGTGTGTACTAGCATGACTTTAAATGTAAACGGCGGGTCTTCTGACTGGCCTAATTTAGTATAAGCAAGCAGACCTGCAATGGTGAGCATCAGCATCATGTAAAGCACCAAGGTTTGATGCTTGAGCGCCCATTCTGAAAGATTAAAGCGTGATGAAGCTGCTGGCTGTAAGTCTTGGTTGCTCATAAATTACTTAGTCTCGGCCAGTTGCGGCTTAACCTTTTGGTTTTGAATCAAGGTGTGCACGCCCGCAATCGCCACCATTTCGTTGGCTTGCAAGCCACTTTTAATCACTACGCCTGCTTCGGTATATTGACCTGTTGTCACCTCGCGAGGGTTAGCCATATTATTTTTATCAATCACCCATACCGAATTTTTTCCGTTGATTTGCGTGATTGCGGTTGAAGGAATAATGATTTCATTGACTTCATCTTGTGCGAATCTAACCCCTGCTGTCATACCCAGCTTTACGGCTTCATCCGCATCACTTATAGTGACGCGTACATCAAATGCACGTGTTGCAGAATCTGCAGCTGGCGCCACTTCACGCACGTGTCCGAGATAGGTTTTTGCTCGGTCAGCCCATAGTTTAATAGCGACTTTATCGCCTACTTTTAAATTAGCCATCTTAGATTCAGGCACAGCCACTAGCACTTCAATTTGCTTGGTATCGACGATTTGCGCAATCATCACGCCTACTTCCACCACTTGACCAGGCTCTGCATGAATCTGCGTTACCACGCCATCTCTATCAGCAATCAAAGCGGTGTAACGCGATTGATTTCCCGATACGGCCGCTTGTACTTTCACCTGCTGCAAACGAGCTGCCGAGATTTTTAGTTCAGCTTCACGCATGTCTAAAGCAGAAGCTGAAATGAATTTTTTGTTGAATAAGGTACGTTGACGCTCAACCTCAGCTTGTGCCAAACCATAACTAGCTTCCGCTGCATGCACATCGGCTGATGCTGCTTGCGCACTCAAGTTAGCATCTGTTGCATCTAAACGCGCTAGTAACTGACCTTTTTTAACTTGGCTGCCAACTTCAACTTTACGCTCAATAATTTTTCCGCCAATTCTAAAACTTTGATTAGACTCGTAACGCGATTTCACTTCTCCGACTAATATCATGGCAT
>JAYTRW010000493.1:0-8963 GCA_043745985.1 Methylotenera sp. | reverse complement strand
CCCAGTGATAGATAAAGTTTATGTAGATGCCTATCAGCCGCTTTCAGAGAATAAAATCACCATGCAAGAGGCCATGGATAGAGGCGCGGCGCCACTTAAAGCTTTTATGATGAAGCAAACGCGTGAAGGTGATTTAGCACTATTTGTGAATATGGCCAAAATAGAAAAGATTGATACACCAGATCAAGTGCCTTTATTAGTATTAGTACCTGCGTTTATGACGAGTGAGTTAAAAACAGCATTTCAAATTGGTTTTGCTATATTCATTCCGTTTTTGATTATTGACATGGTGGTTGCTAGTGTGTTGATGGCGATGGGGATGATGATGGTCTCGCCATCTATCGTATCCCTGCCATTCAAACTGATGTTATTTGTATTGGTCGACGGTTGGCAATTGTTGCTAGGTTCGCTGGTACAAAGTTTCTACTAAGCTTATTTTTTACTATACTTGTTTTTTTACTAAGCTTAGAAAATTTTCTAAGCCGAACTTTTCTAAAGGAAACAAACATGACCCCGGAAAGCGTGATGACATTAGGCCGAGATGCAATGGAAATTACTTTGCTTGTTG
This sequence comes from Methylotenera sp., assembly GCA_043745985.1. Taxonomy (GTDB): domain Bacteria; phylum Pseudomonadota; class Gammaproteobacteria; order Burkholderiales; family Methylophilaceae; genus Methylotenera. The sequence goes on along the minus strand of JAYTRW010000493.1, from coordinate 8,395 downwards.
CCGCGCCAATTTTACTGGTAGTGCTGGCGATTGGTCTTTTGGTGAGTATTTTCCAAGCGGCGACCCAAATTAATGAGGCTACCTTGTCGTTTATTCCTAAGTTGGTCGGCGTGTTTGGAACGCTGATGTTCGCTGGTCAGTGGATGTTAACCACTTTGGTCGACTACATGCATTTAGTCTTTAGCAGTATTCCTGCTATGGCTAACTAGGCCAGCCTTCACTAGGTCAAGATTCACTAGATTAAGCCACGTAAAATCGCAAGGTTACATCATGATTTCAGTTAGCAGCGATCTTCTACAAACTTGGATAGTCAGCCTGCTTTGGCCGCTCACTAGAGTATTAGGTGTAATAGCCGCCGCACCTATATTTAACCATACGGCAATCCCAAATCAAGTCAAACTCGGCTTGGGCATTATGCTGACTTTAATCATAGTGCCAACATTACCAGCCATGCCGCATTTTGAGATATTTTCATTTCAAGGATTGCTGATTCTAGTGCAACAATTGGTGATAGGTTTAGCCATTGGTTTTAGTATGCGCTTGGTTTTCTCTGCGGTTGAGCTTGCAGGGCAATTGATTGGTATGTCGATGGGGCTTGGTTTTGCTAGCTTCTACGATCCACAATCTCAAGGACAAAGTACGGCTGTTAATCAGTTCTTGGTATTGTTAGCGATGCTTATTTTCTTAAGTTTAGATGGCCATTTATTAATTATCACTGCCGTATCCAATAGCTTTGTGACCATGCCGATTACAGTCGGTGGTAGTGGTATTGACCCTTTAAAAATCGCCATGTGGGGCGAAACTATATTCAGTGTAGGCTTAATATTAGCCTTGCCTGCAGTGGCGGCTCTATTGATTACGAATATGGCATTAGGCATACTCACAAAGACAGCACCACAACTCAATTTGTTTGGTATCGGCTTCCCAGTTACATTAAGCATAGGGCTGGTCGTGATAGCCCTTTCATTACCTGGCATGTTAAAGCCGATCGAGAACTTTATTGAGCAGGGAGTCAGTAATATGGTACAGGTCGCTGTGCCTACCAATGCGTCAGATTTGGGCAAGGGAATCGTGAATAAATAACATCAAATGCACGGTAATATAGTGATTAGAATACTAGTAATTAATAATAATGACAGTTAAAAGTTAATGGGAAGATCATGGAAGACGCTACACATGTAAATGATGAAGAACAGTTTATTGTTCAAAATCAAAAACAAATTATCCAGATACTAAATGAACTGGCTAAGCAGCACGAAATGCTTAAAGTATCGTTTAGTCACGATACTTGCCTGACAAATGTGATCTCTGTCGATGTTCATAACCATGTGGTGTATCTTGATATAGGTATTGACGATGCATTTAACGATCGTTTATTGGCTAGCCGTCATGTAACTTTTTCTAAAGATGACGGCATTAAACTTAAATGGACAAGTACGCAACTCACACTAGCCACACTCAAAGACGGCAAGGCTATTAAAATTGCTTTGCCACAAAAATTAATGCGTTTGCAGCGCAGAGAGTTTTTCCGACTCGCCACACCAATTGTTAACCCTGTGCCTTGCATCATTCCTATTATAGATGAAGAAAATCCTGATGCAGATAGAATGCTAGAGCTAACATTAGTGGATGTAAGTTTAGGTGGCGTTGGCGTGATAGCGTCTAATCCATTAGATGAGTTATTAGGCATAGGCGCTAGTTTCGATCGATGTAAAATTAACTTCCCTGAAGTAGGCGAGACTAGCCTGACACTGCAAGTGCGCAATATCAGCCCCATCACCATGAAAGATGGCGCAATTAAAAGCCGAATCGGGCTACAGTTTATATCGCCATCACGCGGCAACGAAGGTTTGATTAATCGATATACCTATAATCTAGAACGCCAGGCCATGGCTCTAGCAAGTAAGATGTCGCTTATTTAGAGCGTAAATTTAGTAAGAAAAAAGCCCTAGTCAATACTTTACTGACTAGGGCTTTTTGACTATGAGGTTTACCTAAATACCTAGCGTTTCAACCCAAGCCAGTGCGGCAATATGGCATTCATTCACTTTTGAAGCATCAAATTGCAACAATTCGGCTATTTCTAAAATGCGCTTATTATCTGAGTCTTCGCATGCTTCGGTTAATTGCAAGAAAGGTCCATAAATGCCTGAGCGTGTGAGTAGCGCTTCAGCAACTGTTTCGGGTAGTTGAATTTTATCAAGCACAGTTTCCATCGGCATTTTTAGAATAGCGTCTAGTAATGAGAACACACCAACGATGAATAGGTTGTCGCGGTCATGCTTCTCAAAGTAGCTTTCACCTAATAGTTCGGTTAAGCGTCCACGAGTGATAGATGTTTTCATTAAAGCTGGTGGCGTCGAGTTTTCACCAGCGGTCACCATTAACAACGTTAACCAACGGTATAGTTGCTTTCTGCCTAAAATGGTTAAAGCGTGATTGATGGATTGTATTTCGCATGAAAGACCAAATCCAACGGAATTAATATAACTCAGTAGTTTGAAAGATAACGCTGTATCTTTTTTAAAGCCTGCTTCAATTTCACGGATTTCACCATCTTGGCTAACTGTATTAAGTATATTCAACACGCTATCAAATGATGCGTTGATGACTTTAGAGGTAAATGTTTCAGGGCGTGCAAAGTGGAATCCTTGAAATAAGCGAAAACCAATTCTTTTACAGTCTGCAAATTGCGCATCGGTTTCCACTTTTTCTGCGATCATTTTTACTGATGACAGGTGGAGTTGATTGTATGCTTTTTGCAAATCTGCAGAATTAAGCGATTGAATATCTATTTTAATATAATCAGCGCATGGCAATAAAGGAGAATTTTCTACGCTTAAATGCGGGTTATCTAGTGCAATTTTAAAGCCTTGTTCACGTAGATTTTGGCAGCGTTCGACAGTTTCTGCGCTTGGCGTAACCGTACGTAAAATTTCAAGGACAGTACGCTTGGGCGGCATTAGCTCTAAAAATTCGCTTTTTAACATATCTTCATTTACATTAATGAAAGCGAGTTTGTCACCTAAAAGCCACTGCATATCAATGCCACCTATGGCACTTATAAGCACACTTGAATAGGCTTTGAATTCGTCTTCAAATATGGCACTTTCTGCCTCTGCACTATGCCTAAAGAAAAGCTCATAACCAATGATTTGTTGCTTCTCATCCATAATGGGCTGACGCCCGATAAATGCTTGATCTTCCATATTCTCAACTCTCAAATTCAACTTTTAGACAATGTGCTTTAGCTAATACTTAATTACTTACTCCTCCGCAAATGTTACCTGTAATCAGTGCAAATCACTTTGATGAATAAAGCGCGTTTATGTGCTTTGTTCGCGCTTTTCAAGGGTTATATAATTCAAAATAGATGATATGCTACTTACTCTGTAATTGAATGCAATGATTAGAATAAAACGATTAGTATGATAGCTAAATCTGACACTATAAAAACAGGCTTACACCCGCGAAATAAGCACAGAGGTCGATACGACTTCGATCAACTCATTCAAGCCAATGCTGCATTAGCGGCGTTTGTAAAATCAAATGAATATGGAGAAGCTTCCATTGATTTTTCTAACGCGCAAGCCGTTAAAATGCTCAACCAGGCATTGCTCAAGCAGTTTTATGCAATTGAACCATGGGATATTCCAAAGCAATATCTTTGCCCGCCCATTCCGGGAAGGGCCGATTATTTGCATTACATGGCGGATTTACTAAGCTCGGTGAATGCTGGGGTGATGCCACAAGGTGCATCTGTCTGGGCTTTAGATATTGGTGTAGGGGCAAATGCAATTTATCCGCTGATTGGCAACCACGAATATGGCTGGTATTTTGTAGGGGCAGATATTGATGTGAGTGCTTTAAAAAATGCGCAGCATATTGTGGACACTAATACGCTATCAAACGAGATTGAGCTGCGCCTGCAAACCTCAGCTAAGGCTATTTTTAAAGGCATTATCAAGCAGGGTGAAATCTTTGATTTTACGATGTGCAATCCACCTTTTCATGCCTCTTTGGCTGCTGCGCAAGCAGGTACACAGCGCAAATGGCGTGGTTTAGGTAGAGGCGAAAGGAATACTCAATCCACAGTACTGAATTTTGGCGGTCAAACCACAGAGTTATATTGTGAAGGTGGCGAAGAGGCCTTTGTCACTGGCATGATTAATGAAAGTAAGCAGTTTGCAACGCAATGCCTATGGTTTAGTACGCTCATCTCAAAAGCAACAAATTTGCCCAGTGTTTACCGTACGCTTAAGAATGTGAATGCTTTAGAAGTAAAAACCATAGACATGACGCAAGGTCAAAAGCAAAGCCGTATTGTTGCTTGGACATTTGTGAATGTTAAGCAACAGCGCGCTTGGTATGCTAATTAAGTTAACTAACCTCCAGCATGGCGTACTTTAAGTACTTTTAAAGCATTTATCGTATGAGTTGGAGGTATGAGAATTTAGGGTAAATTACTTTTCAACAAAGGCGCGTTCAATCACATAGTCACCTGGAACACCGATACGTGGCGATACTTTGAAACCTAAGTTATCAAGCAGCGTTTCTGTATCAGCAAGCATTTGTGGGCTACCACAGATCATTGCGCGGTCATCAGTTGGGTTGATTGGAGGTAATCCAATATCTTCAAATAACTTTCCTGAATTAATTAGATCGGTCAGGCGACCTTGGTTGCGAAAAGGCTCTCTTGTGACTGTTGGATAGTAAATTAATTTATTACGCACTTCCTCACCAAAGAACTCATTATTTGGTAGCTCTTTTTCAATGAAGTCTGCGTAAGCAAGCTCGCTAAGATGACGTACACCATGTATTAACACCACTTTTTCAAAACGATCGTACACTTCAATGTCTTGAATCAAACTCATGAATGGCGCTAGACCAGTGCCTGTAGATAGTAGGTAAAGATTCTTAGCTGGTTTTAAATCGTGAATCACTAAGGTACCGGTTGGTTTACGGCTGACTAATAGCTCATCACCCACTTTTAAATGTTGCAGGCGTGATGTCAGTGGGCCATTTGGTACTTTAATACTAAAAAACTCTAAATGCTCTTCATAATTAGGGCTGGCAATACTATAGGCACGGGTAAGCGGGCGGTCATCAACTTCTAGCCCTATCATTACAAATTGGCCATTTTCAAAACGTAAACCTGGGTCACGGGTAGTCTTAAAACTGAATAAACTGTCATTCCAGTGGTGGACACTGAGTACGCGTTCGCTTGAATATTTGCTCATGATTTTTTCTTAATTTGTTTTCTTAAATTTAGTTATCGAATTGCAGCAGTGAGTGCAGGTATGACTTCAAATAAGTCAGCAACAAGTCCATAGTCCGCCACCTGAAAGATAGGGGCATCAGGATCTTGATTGATCGCTACTACAATTTTGCTGTCTTTCATGCCATAGGTGTGTTGAATAGCACCAGACACGCCTACTGCGATATACAGTTCAGGTGCCACGACCACACCAGTTTGACCCACTTGAATGTCGTTAGGTGCAAAGCCTGCATCCACTGCTGCGCGTGTTGCGCCTAGTGCGGCGCCTAATTTAGAGGCTAATGGGGATAACACTTGCTCAAATCTTTCTGCGCTACCAAGTGACCTGCCACCAGAGATGACAATTTTAGCTGAACCTAAGGCTGGACGGTCTGTTTGACTACGAACTTCAGACTTCCAACAGGCATTTTTAAAAGCCGCTGGTGTTTCAGTACTTACGATTTCAGCACTTGTTATTTCATTATTTGCACCCAAACTTGCCGCAGTAAAACTACTGCCATGCACTGTCAGCAATTGAACAGCATCGGTGCTTTGTATAGTGGTTAATACATTACCTGCATATATTGAGCGAACGTAAGTATTATCAGCTTTGATTTCCAATACATCAGAAATCATGGCAACATCTAGCAATGCCGCGAGACGTGGCAATGCATTTTTACTAAATGATGAGTGTGCTGCAAGAATGACATCATATCCTTCGCTATTTGATACGAGCACGTTGGCTATATCCTCTGCTAAAGGATGTGCTAGGTGGGCGGCATTTGCATGAATCACGCGCTCAACGCCATGAATAGACGCAGCTTGTTGAGCAACTGCATCAGCATTATGACCCGCCACCAAAACATGCACTGGTGAGTTCCAAAATTGCGCGGCGGTCACGGCTTGACGTACTGATGGGCTTAATTGAAGGCCATCATGTTCGGCTAGAATTAAAATTTTCATACTAAAACCCCTTCTAAAATTCCCTCATGCGTGCGTAACTTATTAAGAAGCTCTTCAACACTGTTGACTTTGATGCCGGCTTTTCTTACAGCAGGTTCACTTACTTGTATTAATTTAAGGCGAGCATCTAAACTCACACCAAACTCAGCTGCGTTAATCGTTTCAATCGGCTTTTTTCTGGCCATCATTAGATTTGGCAACTTCACAAAGCGAGGCTCGTTTAAGCGTAAATCTGCTGTGATGACCGCAGGTAAAGCCAATGCTAATGTTTCTGTTCCGCCATCAACCTCGCGAGTGACTAAGATCTCATTACCTTCAATTTCTAGCGCGGATGCGAATGTGCCTTGTGGGTAATCCAAAAGTGCAGCCAGCATTTGCCCTGTTTGACCTGCGTCATCGTCAATAGCTTGTTTGCCAAGAATAATGAGGCTTGGCTGCTCACGAGTAACAATAGATTTTAATAGTTTAGCAACCGCTAATGGTTGTAAGTCAGCATTTGACTCTATCAAAATAGCGCGGTCTGCGCCCATTGCTAATGAGTGACGAAGCACATCTTGATTTGCCGATGTGCCCAGCGAAACAGCAACCACTTCGGTCGCGATGCCTTTCTCTTTTAAGCGTAATGCTTCTTCAAGCGCGTTTTCATCAAAGGGGTTGATGCCCATTTTTACGCCTTCGATATCGACATCAGAACCATCTGGTTTGATGCGGACTTTAATGTTGTAATCGACCACTCGTTTGACTGCCACTAATATTTTCATAACAATTTCCTTTGCAATTGCTGTGCATTTTACAGTAGCGTATAATATATACCAAATGGATTATAAAGATTATATATATCTATTATATAGATATGTGAATTAGGTATAAAGCAGATGAAGTATAGCTTACGACAACTTGAGATTTTTGTGGCAATTAGCCGTACAGAGAGCGTTTCTCGGGCATCTGAGGCATTGTCACTTTCACAATCTGCAACGAGCACTGCGCTGAGTGAGCTTGAGCGACAGTTTGATTTACAACTTTTTGATCGTGTTGGTAAATCTTTACGCATCAATGAAACAGGTCAGCAGCTCCTGCCTCGTGCTGTCGAACTGCTAGATAGAGCCAAAGAAATAGAGAACTTATTGCAAGGGCATGTTGGTTTTGGACACATGCGAATTGGGGCAACACTCACCGTCGGCAATTATTTAGCTACGATTCTGGTTGCTCGGTTTTTACAGGAACACCCAGAGAGTCGCATACAATTAAAGGTGCACAATACCAGTACGATAGTGCAACAGATTGCCAACCATGAGTTAGATTTGGGTTTGATTGAGGGCGACTGTAATCATCCTGATATTGAGGTTCAACCATGGATAGCGGATGAACTTGTTGTGTTTAGCGCGCCAAATCATCCATTAGCAAACCAGCGTAAAGTTTCATTAGAGCAATTGCTCCAAGAAGATTGGATTTTGCGTGAGAAGGGCTCTGGTACGCGTGAAACGTTTGATCGAGCATTGCATAGCCATCACTCCAAACTTAAAATCAGATTGGAGTTGGAGCATACTGAAGCGATTAAGCGTGCAGTGGAATCCGGGCTTGGCATTGGTTGTATTTCACGCTTAGCGCTTAAAGATGCTTTTCGCCGCGGTAGTTTGGTACCTATTTCCACGCCCAATTTGAATTTGAGTCGTTTCTTTTATTTTCTGTGGCATAAGCAGAAATATCAAACAACAGGCATTCGTGAGTTTTTAGATTTGTGTAAGAGTTTGACTGTAGGTATTGAACGAAGTGATCTGGTCAACCTGCCAGAAATTGCCTAGCCGAAAATAAGCTAAAAGATGATAGAAGGATAATGATGCAACGGGATGTGATGAATTATGATGTTTTGATTGTAGGCGCAGGCCCAGCTGGGCTTGCAGCGGCAATTAGATTTAAACAACTTACTAATGCGGCTGGCAAAGAATTAAGTGTATGTGTACTTGAAAAAGGCGCAGAAGTTGGCGCACATATACTCTCAGGCGCGGTGATAGACCCCATTGCATTAAATGAGCTCATCCCAGATTGGAAAGAGAAGGGCGCTCCTCTGAATACGCTTGTTGAAAATGATGAGTTTTTGATATTGGGCGAAACCAAATCTTGGTCAATTCCACATTGGCTAATGCCGCCTTTGATGGGTAATCAAGGTAATTACAT
>JAYTRW010000492.1:0-2877 GCA_043745985.1 Methylotenera sp. | reverse complement strand
CGTGAAGCGGCGCGTAAACGTGTTTCTTGGGATGATTCGCTTGATTATGTAACTGAACAATTTGCACAAACAATAGAAAAAAACGGCCCTGATTCTGTGGCTTTTTATATTTCAGGTCAGTTGTTAACTGAAGATTATTATGTGTTCAACAAGCTCGCTAAGGGCTTGATTGGCACCAATAACGTCGATACGAATTCACGTCTTTGCATGAGTTCTGCAGTCACGGGTTACAAAGCTACACTGGGTTCAGATGCGCCACCAGCTTGTTACGAAGATATTGATCATACCGAGTGTTTATTTATCACAGGTTCAAATACCGCATTTGCGCATCCTATTATTTTCCGTCGCATTGAGGATGCTAAGAAAAATAATCCGAATTTGAAAATTGTCGTGGTCGATCCACGGCGAACCGATACTGCGCAAGCGGCCGATTTGCATCTCGCCATTTTGCCAGGCACAGACGTTGCGTTGTATAACGGTATGCTGCATGTATTGCTGTGGGAAGGCTTGCTGGATATGGCTTATATCCAAGCGCACACCAACGGCTTTGATGCGCTGAAAGATACTGTGCGTGAATATACGCCAAAAATGGTGGCAGACATTTGCGGCATTAAAGAAGCCGACATTATCACGGCGGCAAAATGGTTTGGCAAAGGCCCTAGCCTTTCTATGTACTGCATGGGTTTAAATCAAAGCATCCACGGCACGGATAAAAACGCGGCCTTAATTAACTTGCATTTAGCCACAGGGCAAATCGGCAAGTTAGGCGCAGGACCATTTTCACTCACAGGTCAGCCTAATGCAATGGGCGGCCGTGAGGTTGGTGGCATGGCGAATTTATTATCTGCTCATCGCGATTTAGCTAACCCAGAACACCGCGCAGAAGTGGCTAAATTTTGGGGTGTAGAAAGCGTACCTGCAACACCAGGTAAAACAGCAGTCGAAATGTTTGATGCTGTCAAAGACGGTAGTATTAAAGCCATTTGGATTGCCTGTACCAATCCTGCGCACTCTATGCCAGATGTGAATAATGTGATTGCTGCCTTACAAAATGCGGAGTTGGTAGTGGTGCAAGATGCTTATAACAACATCGACACCAACCAATACGCAGATGTATTGCTACCAGCCAGCACTTGGGGCGAAAAAGAAGGCTCAGTCACTAACACAGAGCGACGCATTACTCGCGTGAATCCTGCCGTTCCAACACCAGCAGAAGCGCGTCATGATTGGGCGATTATGGTAGATTTTGCACAACGTTTAGAAAAACGTTTAGCTAAAAATTCTAACTTGTTTCCATACACAACGACTGAAGAAATCTTTAACGAACACCGTGAAACTACGCGTGGTCGAGACTTAGATATTACTGGTTTAAGCTACAGCTTGCTTAACGAGCAAGGTCCACAACAGTGGCCGTTTAAAGCTGGCGATACCACTGGTGCAGCGCGTTTATACACCGATGGCGTGTTTCAGAAACCTGATGGTAAAGCACAGTTTGTGAATACTATCTACAAAGGCACCGCAGATAAAACCGATGCTCGACACCCGCTGCATTTACTCACAGGTCGTTTGCGAGACCAATGGCACGGTATGAGCCGCACGGGTACAGTGGCGCAACTGTTTAACCATGCTGAAGAGCCAGTGATACAGATGAGCGCAGATGATATGATGCGCCGTTCAATCAAAAATGGCGACATCGTAAAGGTCAGCAATAAGCGCGGCAGTTTAGTCTTAGCTGCGCAGTTGTCTGATGAAGTGCAAGCTTCACAAACCTTTATAGCGATGCACTGGGGCAGTCAATTTATGCACGGTTTGGGTGTAAATGCCTTAATGCCGCCGACTTTTGATAAAACCTCAAAGCAGCCAGAACTTAAACACACCGCAATCAAAATTGAAAAACTAGAGTTACCGTGGCGCATGACTGTGATGCGCACTATTCAAAATTTAGATATGTTGGAAAAAGTTCGTGGTTTATTAGTACATTTTGATTACGCCACTTGTGGCTTATTTGGCCGCAAAACTGAACATCATGTCGGCATGCTGATTTTACGTGCAGCCCACACACAAGCGCCAGATAATGCATTGATAGAACAGATTGACCAAATACTAGCGATGACAGATGACATGCCATTGCTCAACTATCAAGATGCAAAACGCGGCATCAGCAAACGTATTTTAGTCAATAGTGATAGCGGCAAGCCAGAAGTCACAGGCGTGCGCTTGGTAGGTGAAACGCTCGCTACTGATTGGTTGAAAGAGATTATGACTGCAGGTGAGTTTACTGCAGAACTTCGCCGTTGGGCCCTCGCGCCACTCAGCACGCCGCCAGCAGGACAACGCAGCCGCGGCAAGATTATCTGCAATTGTTTAGATGTCGCTGAAAACGATATTATTGAAACTATCCAATTGGGCGCAGATTTAATCACCCTGCAAAATAAACTGAAATGCGGTACCGAGTGCGGCTCTTGCGTGCCTGAACTTAAACGCTTGGTCGCGGCAAATAGCAAACATTAGGTATTTATTAGCTGTATCTGGTTCTTTAAAATAAGCCAGATACAGCTTTAGAATGTTGATGTCGTGCAAATGTCGAGAGGTTGATTTTTAAAGGATCACAGAGTCATCGTAAAATCGAATTAAATTACCGCCTTCATCTTTGGCTTTATACATCGCAGCATCTGCCAATTTCATCAGGTGAATTTGGCTGGTATGGTCTTTAACAAACACCACTGCGCCAATACTTGCTGTGCACTGATGCTCTATCACTTTATCTTCTTGCCCAGTATGGCTAGCTGTCAGTAAGTATGGCTTAGATAAGGCACTTATAATCTTTTCAGCGACTAATTTAGTTTCTGAAATTGATTCCGTTTTGTCTAGGCTTAA
>JAYTRW010000491.1:0-2899 GCA_043745985.1 Methylotenera sp. | reverse complement strand
GACCGTGCGCAATGTCACCATGACGTTAATATTATTAGATTTTTTACAAAATAAAGCGCAAGCATCACAACTTAAAGATGATGTGCTGATCTCGTTTTTTGCCGGTATCGTAGCAACGAAAATTTCGGCAGAAATCAGTATTAGAGATGCAGAAGAAGCCATGATCTGCTCAATGTTCCGTAATCTTGGCAAACTTTTATCAAGCTTTTATTTTTTGAAGAAAGCCAACAAGTTGCACGCTTGGTTGCACAAGGTGAATCTGAGGATAAAGCAGCCACTAAGATACTTGGTATTAGCTACAATGAGTTAGCCATAGGCGTTGCTAAAAGCTGGAGTTTTCCACCTCGACTAATCATAGGTATGCGGAAGCTCACTGGCGATAAGGTCGCCAAGCCTCACGGCGAGCTGGGCAATCTTTCAATCACCGTTAATCTTGCCCATGAACTATGCGCGATAGCCAGCCAAGGCAATGTATCAGATAAGCCCAAAGCGCTGAAACAGCTCGCAAAACGCTATGAAGATGCTATCGATATGTCCGAAGCAGCTGCGTAAGACCATGGAAAGCGGCATGAGTGAGCTTACTGCCCGCGCGCGAATCATTGGTATTGACCTCGCAGAAAGCGCAATGATAAAACGCGTCAATATGTGGATTGGTGCTAAACCAGAAGTGCCTATGTACAAAAAACTGGCGGATATTGACAGTTTGGATGGCATTACACAATTAGGTATAGAAACGCCAACTCAGAACTATAGCACTGGTGAAACGCTTAAAATCGACCCAGAGACTATGCTCACTGAGGGAATACAAGAAATTACCAATACCCTGGTAGAAGAGCATAAACTGAATGACGTTATACAAATGATGCTGGAAACCATGCACCGCGCTATGGGGTTCAACCGCACCCTGTTCTTTTTACGTGACATTAAAACTCAACAAATGATTGCACGTTTTGGTTTTGGGCAGGATACAGATGCGGTGCTGCCAAAATTCCGCTTTTCGCTAGACTTTGCCCCCGACGTGTTTCACCTTGCAATCAGTAAGGGCGCGGATTTAATGATCGAGGATATCACGGCAGAAAATATTACTGGCAAGATTCCACTATGGTATCGCCAAGCGGTAAGCTCGCAATGTATCATGCTGTTACCTGTTATTATTAATACCAAGCCAGTGGGTATGTTTTACGCAGATATGCAGCAAGCTAACTCTATGCAGATTTCGCCTAAGCAACTTTCATTATTACGTACGCTACGCAATCAGTCTGTACTTGCAATCAAACAAACAAACTAAACGTCGGGCACCTAGCAATGTTGTGATTTTAAGAACTAACTACTCATTGGTTATCCGACAAAAGCCTACTAGTCAGATAAGTAGGCATTCAGCTTATGCCAATCTAAATGTCGCTCGATGCAATCAGCCAAACGCTCTAATCCAGCTTCACGTAATTGCTCGTAATTGAATTGCGACTTCACATCGGCTAAGCCTGCCCAAGCTAACCAAGCGGCACAAGATTCTGCATGGTCAAACAAGCCATGCAGATAAGTACCTGCTATTTGATTATCATGGGAAATTGCACCCTCTGGTTGACCACTAAGCATCAGTACTGGACTACTCAGCGCTTTGCCTACACTGACACCCATATGAATCTCGTATCCAACGACACTAGCATCAGCAAAACATAACTTACCGCTTACTTGTGCAAGCTGTTTTTCTTGTGCAAGCGCAGTTTCCATCTCTAGCCACCCAAAACCAACACTACTACCAGCATCACCCTCTAGCGAATATGGGTCGTGAATCCACTGCCCCAACATTTGAAAACCACCACAAATTCCCAGTAACTTTCCACCGTATCGCAGATGCTTAGTGAGTGAGTGCTCCCAGCCATTGGCGCGCAGATGTTCAATGTCACCACGTACATTTTTACTGCCAGGTAAAATAATTAAATCTGCAGCGGGAATACTTTCATTGATTTTAACAAACTGGAAATCGACTTGTGGGTGTAAGCGCAATGCATCAAAGTCCGTGTGGTTGGAAATATGGGGCAGAATTGGCACAACAATACGCAACTTGTTTTCTTCGTTTTTACCTTGCGACGGCGCCGTATTTGGCACAGCATCTTCGGCCTCAATATGTAAATCATGCAAATATGGAATCACGCCAATCACAGGCTTACCAGTTTCTGCCCCTAACCAATCTAGCCCCGATTGCAATAATGCAATATCGCCCCTAAATCGGTTAATGACAAAGCCGACCACGCGCGCACGTTCGCTCTCAGAAAGCAGCGCTAGCGTGCCAACAATATGCGCAAACACGCCGCCTCTATCAATATCGGCAATTAAAATCACCGGACAATCTACCGCTTCGGCAAAACCCATATTGGCAATATCGCCTTCACGCAGATTAATTTCTGCAGGACTGCCAGCGCCTTCTACTAAGATCACTTTATATTGCGAACTTAAGCGCGCGTAAGAGTCCAGTACCGCACGCATAGCAGTTGGTTTGTAGGCGTGATAGCCCGTAGCTTCTAAATTGCACACGACTTTGCCTTGAATCACCACTTGGCAACCTGTGTCAGAATTTGGTTTAAGTAACACAGGGTTCATATCGGTATGCGGGCTTAAACCGCACGCCTGCGCTTGTACAGCTTGCGCGCGGCCTATTTCTCCACCATCGCTAGTCACAGCAGAGTTGAGTGCCATATTCTGCGGCTTAAATGGCGCGACTTTAACGCCCTTGCGATACAATACGCGACACAGCCCTGCCACCAGCGTACTTTTGCCAGCATCCGAGGTAGTGCCTTGGATCATTAATGTTTTCATTCTCTGATTATCTCATAATGCCTGTAATTGCTATGCCAATGGTTGCTGTAGCAGCCGTGGTGCTGGACTTTATTTTCGGCGA
>JAYTRW010000490.1:0-2909 GCA_043745985.1 Methylotenera sp. | reverse complement strand
GTCTGCGAAAATTACCGCAAGTAGATGTAGTCGGCATGAGTGCTCAGCTAGATACATTGGCCGATTTATGTGCAACCATACCATTAATCAGTGAGCGCCAGCCCACATTCAATGCAAAAGCGGCTCAACAAAATGCGGCTAAGACTACGCACCTAAGTGCGTTGCAAAAAGTCACCTACCCCATTTGGAATGATATTAAAAATTTAGTCACGTTAGAGCGCATTGATAAACCCGAGCCACCACTATTATCAACCGACCATGCATTTTATCTGCGCGAAAACTTAAAGCTGCGCTTGCTCACAGCCAGAATTGCTTTATTGCAGCATGACGAAGCTAGTTATAAAGCTGATCTTGCCACCGTTACGGCTTGGATCAATCAATATTTTGATGCTAAACATCCAAACGCCATACTAGCGTTTAAGCAATTAAAAAAACTATCAGGCAACAACATTGATATTCAGTTGCCACAACTGACCGAAAGCATTGCGGCAGTTAACCGTTACAAACTCAGCCTAGAAAAAACAGATTAAATTAGCCAACTATCATGATAAAACGCAAAATATTTTGGTGGTTACTCATGGCGTTACTGCTAGTGATCGTGGTGTGGGTAGCCAGTAACAATCAAGGCTACGTGCTGATTGTACGCCCGCCCTATCGGCTGCAATTTTCATTTAATTTTTTACTGATTTTGATTGTATTAGGCTTTTTACTACTACATTACTTTTTAAGATTTATACATTTTCTACGATTTTTACCCGCCAATAGACGCAACAAACAAGAAGCGCAACGCCTAAAAGCCAGCAACGACTGGCTGCTTGAAGGCATGCATGCCCTCGCAGAAGGTGATTTTGAAAGTGCTGAAACTGCCATTACAAATGCACATGATTTAATTCAAAACGCCGACCATGAAAAGTTACTGGCGGCGTTAGCTTTAGAAAAAAATAAGCAAGGGTTTCTATTTAAGTAATGGCAAATTTAGTTAAGCATGCTTAGCTAAACAATGTGACATAGCCCGAGTAATTTAGGTAAATCGGCAATCGAATCTATCACTAAATCTGGCTTAACCTGAGAAGCCTCGGCATAGTTTTGGCGATATTTACCTGTTTTCACTAATATTCCTGTTAAGCCAATTTGTTGGCTTCCACCAACGTCCACATCAATATCATCGCCTATCATGGCTACTTCAGAAGCTTTTAGCCCCATATCATCTAATGCAATTTGAAAGAAATCAGCCGAAGGTTTACCTATAATCATGGCTTTCACGCCGCTAGCGTATTCTAGCGCCTCAATAAATCCACCAATATCCATCTGTAAACCATGTTCGGTTTGCCAAAACTTATTTTTGTGAATTGCTATGAGCTTTGCGCCTTGCATCAAGTCATTAAACACTTGATTTAAAAGTGTGTATGACCATGTACTGCCAATATCACCAATGACAATGTAGTTTGCAGCAGCCAAAGATTGATTGAATGCTAAAAAATCCTGTTTTACATCCTCAGCTAACAACAAACGACAAACTGGATTTTGTTGGCCTTGTAAATAGAGTAAAGTAGCTTGAGGTGCGCTGATTATTTCATTTGCAGGGATTGCAAAGCCTAGTGTATTAATTTTTTGCTGAAGTGACCTAAGGGATAAAGTACTAGTGTTGGTGACAAAGCGGCATATATGGCTGGTGCGTAGCTTTTCAATTGCTTCTATGGCGCCTTTAATCGCATTTGAACCTGTGTAGAGCACACCATCCAAATCAAACAAAAACCCTTTTAGAGCAGATAAATCACTCATGTCAGCACCTCACTAGAGTCATGTTTCGAGAAAATTCACCTCAACTATCGTTGGAAAGCTAAACCATGCATAAGTTACACTTTAGGCGTTGGTTTTGCATAATTAAATGCATCCGAGAAAAATTCATCTTCTGGCAAACCAGCTTCTACAAAACTAGCGTGGGCGACTTCTACCATAGCTGGCGCACCACAACAATAGACCTCATAGTCAGCTAAACCTGCTTGGGCAAAATCTTCTAATACTGCGTGATGCACGTAACCTGTGCGACCATGCCAGTTGTCTTCTGCGGTGGCGGCAGACAATACTGGAATGAATTGAATGTGCGGATGCCCAACCGCCCATGATGCTGGCAGCGACGGCATATAAAGATCTTTTAGACTATGCGCACCCCAATATAAAGTCACTGGGCGATTGATATTATTGTGCAGCATGTGCTCGATAATGCCCTTAATTGGCGCGAAGCCAGTGCCTCCAGCGACCATGATGATAGGCTTATTAGAATCTTCCCTTAAGAAAAAGCTGCCGAATGGTGCTTCTATGCGCAAAATGGCTTTGTCTGGCATTTCGTTGAATACGTATTCGGTAAACTGACCACCTGGAATCAAACGTAAATGCAACTCTAATAGGTTATCTACATGCGGCGCATTAGCCAGTGAAAAAGCCCGACGCTTACCGTCTTTAAGCAAAAATTCGATGTATTGCCCTGCCATAAATTTGAGGTGTTCAGTACTGGGCAGCTTTAAAAACAACGCCATCACATCGTGTGAAAGTTGCTCTTTACGCTCCACGCGCGCTGGCAAAATACGTGGCTGAATCACGTCAGCATGAATTTCACGACATTCTATGGTTAAGTCTGATAGCGGATGTGCGCAGCAAAATAACGCCTTACCCGCGGCTTTTTCTGCATCAGTCAGCGCACTTGATGCGTAATCACCATAATCCACTTCACCTGAAATAATATCGCCCTTGCAACTACCGCAAGTGCCGTTACGACAACCATATGGAATATTCACACCTGCGCCTATAGCTGATTCCAGCACCGTTTCTGATGCTTTAGCAGTGTATGTATGCTGACTAGATTTTATAGTGATTTGATAACTCATATTTTGGCTCTCTTTTTATTCTTC
>JAYTRW010000489.1:0-25443 GCA_043745985.1 Methylotenera sp. | reverse complement strand
CAACAAATAGTTGCGGCACAGTTGGACGGAAAAACGTATTAATACCAGCTAACTCTTTTTCCGATTTTAATGCATCAATAAAGCTATTCACTACAGTTGATAAATGCATAGGGTCAGTATCACTACGGCTTTGCACATACACCTCAAAACCACCTGAGCTACCTAAACCACGAATAGCAGGCGGATTGAAAGCAATCGCCATACCATCTGGTTGCTGCATACCGATACCAAACAGCTTGCCTACAATACCTTCTGCAGTGGTTTGACGTTCAGACCAATCCTTCAATCGCACGAACATCGTTGCGGCACTTGTTTTGTTACCGCCGCCGATTAGGTCAAAACCATATACCGCAAACTCATGCGCGACTGCAGGATCTTTTGCAATCTCGGTACGCACCGCCTGAGTCGTCTTGGTGGTTCTGCTCAACGTTGCACCATCAGGCATGATCACCGCAGTCACCACATAACCCTGATCTTCAGCAGGTACAAAACTACCAGGTACCGTTCTAAGCAAAATAACCACTACGACAATGATTGCGCCAAAAACAAGCGAGCCAATAAACTTATGGTGCAAGGTTAAATTCACTGTCTTTGCATAAAAGTTAGTTAACTTCAAAAAACCACGATTAAACGGTTTAAAGAATGCAGACTCTTCATGTACTGATTTTAATAATATTGCACATAAAGCGGGAGTTAGTGTCAGCGCTACAAGACCTGAAATGACCACCGCAACAGCAACAGTCACCGCAAACTGGCGATACATTTCACCTGCAATACCGCCTAGGAACGCAACTGGTACGAATACAGCACATAGCACTAGTACAATCGCAATCACGGCGCCAGATACTTGCTCCATTGACTTAATAGCGGCAGTAATCGGCGACAGCTTCTCCTCTGACATTAGCCGCTCAACGTTCTCCAAGACCACAATCGCATCATCCACCACAATCCCGATGGAAAGCACCATCGCAAACAACGTCAGGGTATTGATAGAGAAACCGAATATCCATAACCCTGCAAATGTACCAATCAATGAAATAGGTACCGCAATGAGTGGAATTAAAGTCGCGCGCCAGCTTTGTAAAAACAGAAACACTACTAGCACAACCAACACCATCGCCTCACCTAAAGTTTTGACAACCTCAATGATTGAAGACTTAACAAAGTCACTGGTATCGTAAGGAACTTCCCAATCCACTCCTGCAGGAAAGCGTTGTTTAAGCTCGGCCATTTTGACTTTAATAGCATCGGCAGTATCTAGCGCGTTGGCACCTGTTTGTAAGAAAATAGGGATTCCTACACCAGGCAAACCATCCAATGCAGTACGAACATTGTAAGTTTGTGAACCTAACTCGATACGTGCAACATCTTTAAGGTATAACACACCGCGCGGGCCATCTGCGCGGATGATAATATTGCCAAATTCGCTTGGGTCAATCAAACGACCTTTAGCCGTTACCGTATAAACCAATTGTTGGGTTGAAGGTGAAGGTTCTTGACCAATTTTACCCGCTGCATATTGGGCATTTTGTACTTGAATAGCATTGGCAATATCAGTCGTTGTCACGCCTAATTGCGCCATGCGGTCAGGCTTCAACCAAATACGCATAGAGTAATCTTGTGCGCCAAAAATACTAGCATCGCCAACACCCTTAATACGTTTAATTTCATCTAGTACATTGAGTGTGGCGTAGTTACTTAAATAAAGCGGATCATATTTCTTTTGTTTATCAGTTAACATCACCACTAACAAAATGTCATTTGAGCGTTTCTGTACCACTAATCCAGTTCTTCGTACCTCATCTGGCAAACGTGGTAAGGCAATATTCACACGATTGCTCACGTTGAATGTCGCCTGATTAACATCTGTACCTACTTCAAACGTAGCAGTAATGGTTAAAGTACCGCTAGAGTCAGCACTAGAGTTGAAGTACAGCAATCCTTCAACACCACTTAACTGCTCTTCAATTGGCGAAGCAACTGTTTTAGATAATGTTTCAGCACTTGCACCAGGGTAAGTAGCAGTAATCAGCACTGTAGGCGGCGCAATTTGCGGGTATTGTGCAATCGGCAACTTCATTGCTGCCGCTAAGCCTGCCAGCACAATGATGATAGACAAAACGCTGGCAAAAATAGGCCGTGTAATAAAAAATTTGGTCATATTAATTCTCGTTTAAACTTGGTTTAATCTTAGCTAAATATTGTTCATTTAAGTATCATTTATTGACTTACTTTGCAGCGGCTTTAGATGGCTCTGCTAGTGCTGCAGGCGCTTCACCAGCAGGATGTGGCGCAACAGCAGCCCCTGGACGCAATTTAATGACATTATCAACAATCACTTTCTCACCAGCTTCAAGACCGCTTAATACCACCCAGTCTGTACCTACCCAGTTACCAACCACAATCGGTTTAATCGTCGCTTCATTCTTATCATTCGCAACATAAACAAATTTGCCTTGGTCATTAGTTAACACTGAAGTTTGTGGCACCACAAATACGCCATCTTTGTGCCCAGTCGTCACACGAACGCGTACAAACTGCCCTGGCAATAAGCTTTTATCAGGATTGTCAAATGTTGCGCGTAATTGCTGTGTACCAAGTTGAGGATCTATGCCACTTGCAGCAAAGTTCAAACTGCCTTTTGCTGCGTACTCTTTGCCACTTGGCATAATAAGCGCCACTTCTTTTACGTTAGATGATGACAAATGTCCGCCTAATTGCGCTAACTCACTATCTGACAAACTAAAACGCACCCAAATTGGGCTAATTTGGCTCACTGTCGTCAATAGGCTAGTATTGGCACTCACCAATGCACCTTCTGAGAATTCAAAGCGCCCAGCAATGCCTGAAAATGGAGAAGTTACCGTTGTGTAAGATACGTTTAACTGGGCTTCGCGGACACCAGCCTCCGCTTGTGCTAAAGCCCCACGTGCCAAGGTGCTATCAGATCCAGCATTATCAGCCTCACGCTTACTAATAGACTGTGATGCCAACAAACCATCTAAACGCGTTGCTTCACGTTGAGTTTGCTCTACATGTGTTTGCTGTTGGGCTAACTGCGCCTTAGCATTTGAAAGCGCAATTTGAAATGGCACAGGATCTATCAAGAACATAGCCTGACCCGCTTTAATTGGCGAACCTTCTTCAAATAGCTTTTTAAGCAAAATACCACCCACGCGAGGACGTATCTCCACCTCTTTTGCACCTTCAGTTTGTGCAACCGCTTCGGCACTAATCGGTACACTAGTTGCTTTTAACTCAATCACGCTGACTGGCATGGCTGGCATTCCGCCACCAGCTTGCGCAGCTGTATCATTCTTCTTACCACAACCATTTAATGCTAGACCAACCATTATTGCAATTGTAGTCAACTTGACTGCCACTGCTAATGATTTTGTTCTTAATAAATGTATTTGAGAGCGTTGCTTCGCGACGTTGAATAACATTATTGACTCCACTTAATTTAATTGATTTCTGTGTTTAATTGATTTCTTTGTTTAATAGATTGCTTAATTAAATAGTGACTCGTTATTTAATTTAACCAGTAACCCAACTTACATTCATCTAGACCAATGATTAATATAGATTTTTCATAACTTAGTGTAAAGTTCACTTGCTTACATTCTTGTTTGTATGTATGTTACATACAAACAAGAATGTATGTATATATATTTTACAAATTGATTTGGGTTACCTAATTCATATTAGGTAACCACTTAAATGGCGAGAGCAATGTAAATGGTCAGAAAAACTAAAGAAGATGCAGAGCTCACGCGACAACGCATTATTAACTCTGCGCGCGCCGTATTCTTAGCACGTGGCGTAAGCCGATCAACCTTAGAGCACATTGCTGCGCACGCAGAAGTGACGCGTGGCGCTGTATATTGGCACTTTAAAAATAAGTCTGATATATTCCACGCCATCCGTGATCAAGTGATACTTCCCTTAATTGACCGCATGGACGATTCACTGGCCTTAGCTAGCAATGAAGATCCCCTCACCCAAATTGAAAACACCCTCAGTCTCATTTTTGACGAACTCAATAACAACATTGAAATGCGTCAAACGTATGAAATCATGATGACTAAATGCGAATATGTAGATGAGTTCTCATTAGTACTTCAGCAAATTTTAAATAACTGCTCTGGAATCACCGGGAAGATTCAACTCGCCTACGAGCGCGCAGAAGCTCAAAGCTTACTCATTACTAAACATACGCCTATATCCCTAGCGTTAGACACCCACTTATTTTTTATTGGTTTATTGCATATGTGGGTTAAAGACGCGGATGGCTCGATGTTTAGGCATCAAGCGAAAGACCTCATCAAATCTCACATCAATTTACGCAGAAAACAATAACTATCAGCAAAATACTTGTTAATCGTCAAGCATGACTATATTATCAGCCTGACTGACGTATATAGAGCCAACCTTCTGTGGCTAATTCAATTCTTGGAGGCGATGTGAAAGTACAAATTGGCGAAATTTACGGTAAGCAAACCTCTGCTAAATTTGTAATGTACAACGTCATAAAAGTAACTCAATCACAAGTCACGCTGCAAAACATTGACAATCCATTAAGCCTGTTTGAAATCACCACACAAAAACTGGCAAGCTCAGGTTACATTCGCCTTAGCCAAACACCATTTATAGATTTAGAAGCAACAACGCCAAAACGCCGTCAAGCCACAAAAAAACCGACGCGCTGCCCACTTACTTTCGACTTTTTAGAAGAGCGCGCTGACAGTCAGCGCCCTGCTACGATTCATCAAGACTTATTCGCTTAAATTAAGCCTTAGCTGCAAATTCTGCAACACGTATACCTAGTAATTTAGCTGTTTCCAAATCTCCTTGATTAACCTCATCTGATGAAGAGTCACTAGGTGAAGTCATTAATGCCCCAGAAAATCCACCCACATAATTGACATCACCATGCTTAGCTGCCTTAGTGTTAGAAGGCATGAGTGCGGGCCCAACCCAAACACCAGAATGCTGCATAGCCAATGTAATTAAATATTGAATCGTAGAACCCTTATCACCATTCATTGTGGCTGAGTTTGTAAAGCCTGCAAAAAATTTATTTTTCCATTTTTGCGTAAACCAAGCTTTAGAGCTGGCATCGGCAAACTTCTTAAACTGCCAACTGACAGTACCCATATAAGTTGGTGAACCCATGATAATCGCTTTAGCCGCATCGAGCTTAGCCCGATCTGCCTCAGTAATATCGCCATTAGCGTCGATAGCAATTAAATCTGCCTGTGCACCTTCAGCCACAGCTTCTGCTTGTTTTTTGGTGTGGCCATAACCACTATGGTAAATCACAACTATATTACTCATTATTTATTCTCCTGGTTGATAATAAGTTGATTCAAGTTAATAGATTAAGCCTGATAATTTCATTTTCATCACTGCAAGTCTGTCTGTTAAGCAACAGAAAGCTATATGTTTAATTAGTGAAGCAAAGTATAATAACATTAGTCACTTTAAGTAAGTAGGCGCCAAAAAGACATATAGTCACCTTTTTGACACCTATAAAGAAGGGGGTTAAATATGGACGGAACAGAGAGTTTAAGTAGTCAACCACAGGCCTGCGCATTTAATGCAGATTGCCCAACACGCTTGATACTTAATAGAATTGCAGATAAATGGACGGTGTTAGTGATGATATTGCTAGAAAGCGAAACCAAACGCTTCAGCAATCTACAGCGCGAAATTGGCGGCATATCACAAAAAATGCTCACGCAAACCCTGCGTGGCTTAGAGCGTGACGGCTTAGTCAGCAGAAAAGTATACGCTACCGTTCCACCGAAAGTAGAGTACTCACTCACCCCGCTTGGGCACACGCTTAAAGACTTGCTATATGCAGTTAAAACTTGGTCTGAAACCAATATTAAAGAAGTGCTAGACGCGCAAAGAAGTTACGATGAATTAAATTTGAAATAACGTAACTCCCATAAAGCACTTGTCCTGCAACCCTTATGAATATTAGTCGCAGGAAAGATTTTTCTATCCCTATCACTCCCGCAAAAATGGGAAGTTTTGAGAACTATATGTACTAAACAAAAATAGCTAACCTTCAGCCAATTAACTTCTTGGTGGACCACCCCTCAAATCATGCCCATCCGCACTATAAATCTCAACTTCTACAAAATCACCCGGCGTTAAGCCATCAGCGTCTTCCATATAGACCACACCATCAATCTCTGGTGCATCGGCTTTAGTACGCCCTATCGCCTCAATATTGCCTTCTGAATCTTGCACAATTTCATCGACCAATACGGTTTGGATACTGCCGATTTTATTGTGTAATTTAGCTGCACTAATGCGCTCTTGCACAGCCATAAAGCGGCTTAAGCGCTCTTGCTTGACCTCTTCAGGCACTTGGTCTGGCAGCTCATTGGCTTTTGCGCCATCCACTGCGGAGTAAGCAAAACAACCGACTCTATCCAATTGTGCTTCTTCTAAAAAGTCTAGCAACATTTGGAAGTCATCTTCAGTTTCACCTGGGAAGCCTGCAATGAACGTACTACGCACAGTAATATCTGAGCAGATTTCACGCCATGCTTTAATGCGCGCAAGGTTATTCTCTGCGTGTGCTGGGCGTTTCATAGCTTTTAAAATACGTGGGCTAGCGTGCTGAAAAGGCACATCCAAATAAGGCAGAATCAAGCCGTCTGCCATCAAAGGAATGACTTCGTCCACGTGCGGATATGGATAAACATAGTGTAAGCGCGTCCAAACGCCTAGATCACTCAAACTTTGACACAGCTCTGTCATGCGCGTTTTCACTGGGCGGCCATTCCAAAAGCCTGGACGATATTTAACATCGACGCCGTAAGCAGAAGTATCTTGTGAGATAACTAAAATCTCACTTACACCTGCTTTGACTAAGTTCTCAGCTTCGTTCAGCACTTCACCAATGGGGCGACTGACTAAATCACCACGCATACTTGGAATAATGCAGAAACTACAACGGTGGTTACAGCCTTCTGAAATTTTAAGGTAGGCGTAATGGCTAGGTGTTAGGCGTATGCCTTGTGGCGGTACCAAATCGATAAATGGCTCATGCAATTTTGGCAAATTTGCATGCACTGCAGTCATCACCTCCTCTAGCGCATGTGGGCCTGTTACCGCTAGAACGCTGGGATGCGCCGCTTCCACCACGCCTTTTTTCGCGCCTAAGCAGCCAGTTACAATCACCTTGCCATTTTTGGCAATCGCCTCACCAATGGCATCTAGCGACTCTTCTACCGCGCTATCAATAAAGCCGCAGGTATTGACTACCACTAAATCGGCATCTTCATAGCTGCCTGAAATTTCATAGCCTTCTGCACGCAATTGGGTGAGAATACGCTCTGCATCTGAGCCTGCTTTAGGGCAACCGAGAGAGACGAAGCCAACTTTTGGATTTGATAAACTCATTCTAAAACTCACATTTCTAATTTAAATAAGGTGAAACTAAAATTAAAACGTCTACAACATATAGTGACGGTGTTTTAACTTTTTAAAAAACTTACATGTACATTATTGCAATTGCTTGGCTATACATCACCGTGCTCATGGCTGCGACTGAAAAAACTATTACAGCAGGCGTGCTAACCTTTACGTTTTACGGGCTTTTACCCTGCGCATTGTTATTGTGGATATTAGGCGTCAACCATAGACGCTTTAAAAAACACCAACAATCTTTATACCAAGAATCTTTACTCGAGGAAAAAGTGAGCAACCAAGATGGTGCTGACACCAATCGAGATGAGTAATACTTGCGCAATGGTCGCTTTTAATTCTGTGCGTTTGTGTAGACCTGGAATTAAATCTGCCACCGCCACATAAAGCAAACTAGAAGCTGCCAAGCCTAAAGTGACAGGAATCCAGCTTTGCACATATTGCAATGCAAAATAGGCAATCAAGCCACCGACCATGGTCGCAACGCTTGAAACCAAGTTGAAAATTAAAGCCTGTTTTTTTGTGTAACCTGAATGAAGCAAGATTAAGAAATCACCGACCTCTTGCGGAATTTCATGCGCGATAATAGCCAAGGCTGTCACTAAACCTAGTTTAATGTCCGCAGTAAATGCTGCAGCAATCAAAATACCATCAATAAAATTATGAAAAGTATCCCCTATCATAATCATTAAGCCACTTCTGCCACCATCATGTGTGTGTGAATGGCTGAGAGCATCACTCAGTAATATTGTTGGCTGCTGAGCGTTAACGGCGCGATATTTAGCGCCACCTTCTTTTTCTGGATGAGTGACGGGGCAGTTTTCTTCGGTATGTACCGCATGCACTTCGCAATGGTCGCCATGGCAGTGGCGCCAAATGACTAATTTCTCTAATACAAAAAATAGTAGCAACCCAATTAACAAGGTGGCAGAGACCTTCTCAACACTGCCTGCAATACTAAACGCATGCGGCAAAATTTCTAAAAACACAGCGCCCAACATCGCACCAATCGCATAGCTCACTAGCATGGGCACCCATGAGGTACGCACATTGAGCGCAAATAATGCAGCCAAGCAAACACTCAATACTCCACCCAATAAGCTGGATAGAACAATCCAACTAAGGACAGACAACGGTGCAGAATTGATGGTTAGGCTTAACATAGAGTTTCAAATAAGGCTTAAAAGGTGGTCTAAACAAGCTGACGAAGTGTGCATTATACTGAATATATGTAAGCAAAGCCTTAGTCGTATTTGATTGCTTGTTAAAACCTTAATCAGCCCAACATAATGCAATATATCAATCAATTAGCTCTATTAAATTTACCAGATGAAAAACCAAGAAAATATCACGCGCATGCCAGCCATTTTTATTGGGCACGGCAACCCCATGAATGCGATAACAGACAATCCATATCGCGAGACCTGGCTTGCTTTAGGTAAACGTTTACCTAAGCCAAACGCAATATTATGCATTTCCGCACATTGGCAAACGCGCGGCACAAAAGTTTGTGCAGTAGAAAATCAACAAACCATACACGATTTTGGCGGTTTCCCAGCAGAGCTATTCGCTCAGCAATATCCTGCCTCAGGCTCGCCTAAATATGCAAACATGGTCTGCGACTTATTTCCTGCCAATCAAATAACAAGTACATTAGATTGGGGTTTAGACCATGGTGCTTGGACAGCTCTACAATCTCTTTTCCCTGAAGCTGACGTGCCAGTTTTTCAGCTTAGCTTAGATGCGAATCTAGACCTCTCGGGACATTTTAAGTTGGCGAAGCAATTAGCAAGCTTACGTGAACAAGGCGTGATGCTGATAGGTAGCGGCAACATCGTGCATAATTTAGGCAAGCTCAATATGCAAGGGAAAATGTCTGACTGGGTGATTAGCTTTGACGATTACATTAAAAGGGCTTTGGAGTCAGGCGATGAAGCGGCATTGTCAGACATATCTCTAGCTGGCGATTCTGCAAGGCTTGCAGTGCCGACTGATGAGCCTTACTTGCCTTTGTTATACATTGCTGCAAGTAAGGCATGCTAACGACAGCATGCAGTTTCTAACAGAAAATTTTGAACTTGGCGCTTTAAGTATGCGCAGTGTGATTTATCAGTAAACAGTGAGTTAGAAGTGTTAATTAGCCAGCCAAATCAAACTCGCCATGCGCCCTGTAACGTTATCGCGTCTGAATGAAAAAAAACGTGCTTCATCGGTATAAGTACAAAAATTTTCGTTAATGCTACCACCATAAATTTGCATAACACCAAGCTTATTCAATCGTTGCTGAGCGATTAAATACATATTGCAAATCCACTTTTGTTTTTCTTTATGGCTGCCATGCCCCTTGAATGCTTGCTCTGCGTGATGATCATGCTGCATAAACTGCTGCCTGACTTCATCACCTACTTCAAAAGCATCTGGGCCAATCGCAGGACCAAGCCAAGCTAAAATTTCGCCTCTTTCAACGGGCAATTTGTTGACTGCCGCCTCAATAGCACCATCGCATAAACCGCGCCAACCAGCATGTACAGCAGCGACCACTGTGCCAGCTCTGTCGCACAGTAATACAGGCAAACAATCCGCTGTCATCGTTACACAAACTACCTTAGCTTGAGTGGTAAACGAAGCATCGGCATCTTGCAAACAAGTGCTTTGTGCCGCGTCAATGACCTCAACACCGTGCACCTGATTTACCCACACAGGCTCGCTTGGCAGATAAGGGCTTAATAGTTGACGATTTTTTGCAACGGCAATCGCATCATCATTCACATGCGCACCTAAATTTAAACTTGCATAAGGGGCTAAGCTTACGCCGCCTAAGCGGGTTGTTTGCAATGCCTTAACATTTGCTGGTGCAGGCCAGTTTGGCGTAATAAAATGCAAATCAGACACCGCACTTACTACTCGTCTTCGAGTTCCAAATCATCATCGTCGTCAAAGTCTTCGTCGTCCTCATAGTCTTCATCAGAAAGATAAGGTTCAGAACTAAATTCAAACTCTTCTTCATCTTCATTACGTGGATCTTCATGGCGCATGGCTTCCAACAAAGCTTTCATGTCATCTGCCAGCTCAATTTGCCACTCCATAAACTCGTTAGTCGCTGGATGCATTAAACCAAGTTTAATGGCGTGTAATGCTTGTCTGTTGAATTGACTGACTTCATCACGCAAAGTTTGTGTCATCACACGAATAGGAATAATGCCACGGAAACCATACACTGGGTCACCGACGATAGGCGCTTTTAAAGACTGCATGTGTACACGAATTTGATGGGTGCGACCTGTTTCCAGGTTACAACGTAAATAAGTTTGCACCGAAAAGCGTTCTAATATTTCATAACGCGTAATGGCTGGTTTACCCATGCGATTAAGCGCCATTTTGGTTCGTGAACGTGGATCGCGGCCGATGGCTTGATCTACCACGCCATTACGCCATAACTGGCCCCATACAATGGCGCGATATTCTCGTTTAACAGTTCGTGCTTGTAACTGGCGCACTAAATTAGTTTGTGCCTCTAAGGTTTTTGCTACCACTAATATGCCGCTGGTGTCTTTGTCTAGCCTGTGAACAATACCTGCGCGCGGCACATCTTTTAATTCAGGCGCATGAAATAACAGCGCATTGAGCAGCGTTCCGCCCCAATTTCCCGCCGCTGGATGCACCACCATACCGGCTGGCTTATTGATGATGATGATATGGTCATCTTCAAACACAATATCTAGCGGAATATCTTCTGCAACATAGGCGTAGTTTTCTGGCTTGGCTTGTACCTGTAATATCACCTGCTCGCCGCCCCACACTTTGGTTTTAGAGGTGCTAGGCAATGTATCTACAGTGACTAAACCTTCCTTAATCCAAGCCTGTAAGCGTGAGCGTGAGTGCTCGGGCAACATGCGCTGCAAAGCAACATCTAGGCGTAGTCCGCCTAAATCATTTGAGATAGTCAGTGTAAGAGTATTATTAAGTGGTTGTGGAGTAGCGTCTGTCATCGGTTATAATTGTTACTAATTTCTTAAAATAGGTTTCGGCATGAAGTATATCTTAATTTTAATGTTCGCCTTGTTAATGAATGGTTGCGCTATATTTGGTGCACCCACAGAATTGGATGATACCAAAGGCCTAACAGCGGAACGCATTTATCAATTGGGTTCGGAAAAGATGCGTGATAAAGACTATGATAAAGCCATTGTCTATTTTGGCAAGCTAGAATCTCGCTACCCCAATGGACGTTTCGCAGCCCAAGCTCAGCTTGAAACTGCGTATGCTCAATTTAAAAAACAAGAGCCTGTTTTATGTGTTGCAGCGGCTGACCGTTTTATTAAATTGCACCCCAATCACCCTAATGTTGATTACGCCTATTATCTGAAAGGCCTAGCTGTATTTAACGAACGCGGTGTCATTGAGAAACTGACTAAACAGCAAATTAGCGATCGCGACCCGCGCTCACTACGTGATTCTTTTGTCACTTTTAAAGATTTAGTCACACGCTATCCAAACAGCAAATATGCAAAAGATGCCACACAGCGCATGGTCTATCTAGCAAACAGCCTGTCAGATCATGAATTAGATGTAGCGAATTACTACATGAAGCGCCAAGCTTACTTAGCGGCCATTAATCGTTGCAAATACGTGCTGGAATACTACCCACAAACCCCTGGCGTTGAACAAGCGCTAGTCACCATGATTAGTGCTTACGATTTGATGGGCTTAGATGATCTTAAAAAGGATACTGTGCGCATTTTAGAAACAAACTATCCGAATAGCGCGCTGCTAGGCAGTGGCGCCCCTGCTGACGAACGCGTTTGGTGGAAGTTCTGGGAAAGTCTCTATACAAAATAATCGTCCAAATGAACGAATTTAAGTTATGTACGCCCAACCAGTATGGGATACTTTAACAAACTATCTGGATTCGTTCGATCGCCTTCTGGTTTGGAATGGACTTTACTTAAAAAAATACCGCGAATATTTTTGATAAGTGCATTCATTCCATGTGCAATTATATTAAAACTGTATTTATTCAATGATGCTTTAAATGCAAAGCAGCTAAAAATCATTTATCAGTGCCTAGGCGTGCTATTTAGTCTTTGGTTCTTTATCGGCACTTTAGCTATTAGCTGCGTAATCGTTACATTGATGAAAGGGCCTGCTTACGTAGCAGACCCTTATGAACTTCCAGTTGAGAACAATTCTTTAGAAAATCATCCCAACCTTTGAGTAGTGGCTAATTTCAACTCTGAAACTTAGCAATTTCACCTGGTTTTCTTAACATTTTATCAACTTCGCCTAGATGCAACTCTTCTTGATAAATCATCTCACGAGCATATTCTTCTAGCATCACTGAGTCACCTTCAACCAGCTTTAATAAAGCTTTATAAGCATTCAGTGAAACGGTTTCATGCGCTAATGACTCACGTAGAATATCGCCAATATCATGGTTGTGTGTTTCTAGTAGCGGCCCAATAGAAAGTGATGGGTGAGCGCCTAAATGCGTGATCAACTCACCAGCTTTATCTGCGTGGCCTAGTGACTCTGCCGCTTGACTACGTAGCCAAGAAACAATAGGAATGCGGTTATAGCCGAACACCATTAAGGCATAGTGCGTATAACGCACAACACCAGCGAGTTCTAACTCTAAAATTGTATTTAATGCTTTTGTAACTGGGGTAGAAACGTCGTGTTCTGCAGTCATTTTTATTCTCCTGAATCTAGTAAAAATTGAGTTTTAAACTCAAAGAAAGACAGTGTATCGTAAATAAAAATAGCTTGCAGAATTGCGAATAGTTCGCATTTTTAGTATCAACAGTATTGATGTCGCGCAAATATATTGATAGCACTACTTAATTCAGTTTGATTAAACTATGATGACTTTTTTTGATGCCTGTCACGTTTAAGTGCTAAATAATTTGCACGACGCCCAGCAATAAAGTGGAATGGAAATAAGACCAACATAGCACCACCAACAATCCAGTGCGTCCATAACGCAATCTCTCGAGCTTCATCCGCATAGTATAGAAACAAACCTGATATTAATAACAAGCTCATCACAGCAACCATAAAACCACCAGAAACACGATTTCGCCTACTTTTCCAACCGGCTTTGATGTGTGTTGGTATCACGGCACCAAATAGCAATACAAGAAAATAAGCGGCAACGCCATGTGCCATAAGAATACTGTGATTCTCAACGGCTATAGGGGTGATTTGGAACTCATGTGCTAACAAATACCAACTGCCAGAAACTGCGCAAATCACAAATACAATATGTGTTGCCAAAGACTGCCAGCGCGGCAGGTGCGCCACCTTACTTCTGTGTTTGTAGATCATAAATTATCTTCACGAACGCTTGCGTGACTTAACTAAAAAGTATTCATCAACCTGATTATCGTTTTTTAGCGCTTCTGTCTTTGTCTTCCACGTCTTTTTTCGCTTTTAATTCAGCGCGATGTGCAGTTTTACGGCGACGCATACTGACTATACCTTCACCAGGTTTACGTTTATCTTCATCTTCGGCAAACGGATTGCTACCTTGTTTGTACTGTACACGTAAGGGTGTGCCTGATAGCTGAAATGTTCTACGGAAAGTTTTTTCTAAGAATCTTGTATAGGCGTCTTTTACACCATCCACATGATTACCATGCACCACCACGATAGGTGGATTACTACCGCCTTGATGCGCATAGCGCAACTTAGGGCGTATACCTTTACTAATCGGCGGCTGGTGCTGCTGTAGCGCGTCAATTAACACTCGGGTAAGTTGTGGGGTAGCCAGTTTAGCAAACGCCGCCTTAAAGGCAATATCAACTGATTTAAATAGCTCTGGCAAACCTTTTTTACGCAAGGCAGAAATATAGTGAAATTCCGCAAAGTCTAAAAACATCAATTTACGGTCAATTTCACGCTTAACCCAATCGCGCTCTTCTTCTTTTAAGCCATCCCATTTATTAATGGCTACAACTAATGCACGTCCAGCGTCCAAGATATAAGCAGCAACGTGTGCATCTTGCTCGGTAATACCCTCTTGTGCATCCACTACCAAAATCACCACATTAGCCTCTTCAATAGACTGTATGGTTTTAATGACAGAGAATTTTTCAATCGCCTCTAGCACGCGACCGCGCTTACGCACACCCGCTGTATCTATCAACGTGTAGTGTTTACCGTTTTTTTCTAAATCAATAGAGATAGAGTCACGCGTTGTACCAGGCTCATCAAACGCAATCACGCGATCTTCACCAAGCAATGCATTGACAAGTGTAGATTTACCTACGTTAGGACGACCTACAATAGCAACTTTAGGAATTCTGTCGCCTGTTTGGTCTAACTCTGGCTCCTCTTCCTCTTCATGAAAGCTCTCTAGCGCCAAATCAATAATATCTTTCACGCCTTCGCCATGCGCAGATGAAATTGATAATGGATCACCCAAGCCTAGCTCGTGAAATTCTGCACTGACAACCGCTTTGTTCATGCCCTCAGTTTTATTCACTGCGAGTAACACTGGACATTTACTTCTGCGTAGACGATTAGCGATATCCATATCTTGTGGTGTTGCGCCTTGGCGACCATCCACCAAGAAAATAATGACATCAGCTTCATCAATCGCCAATAAGGTTTGAACCGCCATGGCTTTAAGAATGCCACTATCTGTGTTTGGCTCAAAACCACCAGTGTCTACCACTAAATATGGCTGACTCGCACCGATGCCGCGACCATAGTGACGGTCACGCGTAAGCCCTGGCAAGTCTGCGACTAATGCGTCACGACTTTTAGTCAGTCGATTAAATAAAGTAGATTTGCCGACATTGGGTCGGCCAACCAAAACAACGGTAGGTAACATACGAGCCTTTTAATAATTACTTGAGCCAGATAGCGCGTTGGCTAAGGCTTTTAACTTTTCTATTTCTGCAATGCTAATGCAGCATTCATTTAATCTGAATTGCATAAATGCCGCCGTCACGTGTTTGTGCTAACACGGTAGTGCTATTAATTGCTGCCATTATTGGCATAATTTGGCTATTGTTAGTCTTAATTCTTGAGGCAACTGCGCCATCATCACGGCTTAGAAAATGAACATAGCCTTCTACATCACCTACTGCAACTAAACTTCCCATAGGTAATGGTGCCGATAATCGGCGATTTTTAAGCGCGGCTTGGCGCCAAAAAGTCTTGCCTGTCGTGTAATCAAGCGAATAAACCGAACCCATAGCATGCGAAACAAAAATACGCCCGTCTTCTACACTAATCCCAGATAAGCTAGAGATATCACGATTCCAAACCACTCTACCAGTTATTCTATCAACCGCTGCAATTTTACCTTGATAAGCAACGGCATACACTAATGGTCCATCAACAACTGGCAAACTTGTTATATCAGCAATACGCTCGATCTCTGTTACCCCTTTAGGTTGAGCGACGGAAGCTTCCCAAAGCAGCTTCCCGTTATCAGCACGTATTGCTATTAGCTTTCCACCACCAAAGCCCGCATACACCGCACCACCATCTACCACCACACCTGCACTGCTGCGCAAGGTTAGTGCAGGACTTGTACGGTCATAAACCCATTTACGACTACCATCATTTGCATTAATGCCGTAAATACGACTATCACCCGTGCGAGCAATCACAATGCCATCAAAATACTTTGGCGCACTTAATATTTCACTGCTAAGTTTAGATTTCCATTGCAGTTTGCCTTCAATATCGTAAGCGTAAACCACACCTTTTTGCGTGCCGACCAACACTAAACTACCGCCCACTCCCACGCCGCCTGATAACTTTTCGCCAGCGTTTACACGCCAAACCTGTTTACCATTCGTTGCATCTAATTTAACAACTTCACCATTTGCACTAGCCGCATAAGCATAGCCAGCCTCAAGTACTGGGGAAAAATCAAAATCTTCTGTTGCACCTACTTTAGCTTGCCATAAAAGTTGAGTCGTGACTGTTTCTTTTATCTCTGTCAATGGATCTGGCGCATCAGCAGCTTCACGACCAAAAATCTTGTCAGATACATCCGTTTTAAGATCTGAAATTGTGCTGCATGCGGTCACCAACAATAAGCTTGTAACGGCCAATAGGTTTAATGATACTTTTTTAAATTGATATAAAGACAATGCAATGCTCCAGCTTATTTATTCGCGCCGATTACTTAAGAACGAATCTTTAAATACTTAGGCTAATTTAACCTAATGCTTCCAGTTTTTGCTGAGTCAGCGTACGGAATTGACCATGTTGATCCAATTTAGCTAACGCTTCCTGATAGGCCGTTTTAGCTTCTGAACTTTTGCCTAAACTCACCAAAATATCCCCTTTAAGGTCAGCAAACAAACCATCAAATCCAGCATCATGCGGAGCATTTAATAGCTTTAAAGCGCCTTCGAAATCTTTTTCTTCAGCCAAAATATTGGCTAACTGCAAGCTAGCTAAAGCGCTTACTGAAGTTTCTTTTGCGTTTTTAATTGCCCAATCTAATTGAGCTTTAGCACTTTTAGCATCATTCGCTTGGTAATTGGCTTTAGCCGCAAACAACGCTGCACGACCTGCGTAAGGCGTTCCAGCAAACTTATCCATCAATACGGCAGATTTAGCCTGTATAGATTTCAAGTCTTTTTCATCAGTAATTGAAAGCTCTTGATATTCTGTTGAAGCCTCAACTGCTTGTTTATTTTGGAAGTAATGCCAACCCTGATAAGCAGAATAAGCCACTAACACGCCAATGACTAGCGTACTAATCATTTTGCCGTTTTGTTTCCACCAGGCTTTTAGTTCATCAATCTGTTCTTGCTCTTCTAAATCGTATGCCATTACTTTTTCCTAATATTCTCTGAAACCAATAAATTTAATCAAACCTTAAGCATTGACTGCTTTTTTGCCAGGTATGGCCGCCAACAGATTTTGCGTATACTCATGTTGAGGATGTTGATAAATATCTTCAACTTTGCCCTGTTCTACCACTTTACCGCTATTCATCACCACAATATCATCAGCAATATGACGCACTACGCGCAAATCATGGCTAATAAACACATAACTTAATGCCATTTCGGCTTGCAACTCTTTTAGCAGTAACAAAATCTGCGCTTGTATTGAAACATCTAATGCTGACACTGGCTCATCACACACCACTACTTTAGGCTGCAATACCAAGGCTCGCGCAATGCCGACCCGCTGCCTTTGACCACCAGAAAACTCATGCGGATATTTTTGCATATCAGCTTCGGTTAAACCGACACGCTTTAACATCGTGATTACTTTTTTTTGCTGTTCAGCAGCGTTACCAAGCTGATGAATCAGCAAACCTTCGCCTACAATCTCACCCACTCGCATACGTGGATTGAGCGAGGCAAATGGATCTTGAAACACCATTTGCAAATTTTTACGCACTGAACGTAAATCGCTACCACTTAATTTCGCCAAATCTTGACCAGCAAAAAGTACTTCACCACTATCCAAGGGTTGCAATTGTAACAGACAACGTGCCAACGTGGATTTACCGCTGCCAGATTCACCCACAACCGCAAGCGTTTTACCTTCTGTTAAGCTGATGCTGACATCATCTAAAGCCTTCACCAAGGTTGTGCCGAAGCCAAATTTACCGCTACGCTGCGTATAGGTTTTCACTAGGTGATTAGCTTGCAAAATAACATTACTCATGCAGCTTTACCCTCCTTCAACCACGCATAATCTATCGGCTTGAGTGGCTTTTTGCCTTCAGCATCGGGTACGCAATCTAGTAGCGCTCTGGTATAGGGGTGCTGCGGATTACCAAGTACCTCATCTTTAGTGCCAGATTCAACAATTTCGCCTCTAAACATGACCACCACATTATCAGCAATATCTGCTACCACACCAAAATCATGCGTAATAAACAGCATACCCATATTCATGCGCGTTTTAAGCTCATCTAGCAACTTAAGTATCTGCGCTTGCACCGTAACATCTAGCGCCGTAGTTGGCTCATCGGCAATCAACAAGCGTGGTTCACAAGCTATGCTCATAGCAATCATGACACGCTGACGCTGACCACCAGAAAGCTCATCAGGGTAACTGTTCGCGCGGCTTGGCGGTATGCCGACCATTTCTAGTAGACTGGTAATTCTAGCTTTTAAAGCATCGCCCTTTAAGCCCAAATGCGTTGTTAAACTTTCACCGATTTGATAGCCTACTGTCAGCACTGGATTCAATGAAGTCATCGGCTCTTGAAAAATCATGGCGATTTTTGCGCCTCGAATTTTTCGTAAGCTTGCTTCATCAAGCATGGTTAAATCTTGTTCGCCTGACTTTTTATCATTTAACAAACCATCATTAAAGATGACTTTGCCAGAGGTTAATTGCAACTGCTTAGATAGCAAGCCCATCACGGACAAAGCTGTTAAGCTTTTTCCGCTACCCGACTCACCCACAACACACGTTGTTTTCCCCGCGGCGATGCTAAAACTGACATTGTTAACCAATAAGCGCGTTGGCGTTTTTTTGGGTGAAATACTCACTTGCTGCAACTGCAATAAGGGGCTAGCTTCATTCATTTCAGCGGTCATTTTTTCGCTCAACGTTGAATATCTATGGGGTTATCTATGGCTTAATCAAAGAACTTAGCAATTGCAGCACCTAAGCAAGTGCCACAGTTAAATACTCAATGGCTTGCTCAATACTACATTGCTGCTGCTCACCTTTTACTGTGGCTAACATAGGCTTTAGCGTCACTTGCTTGTTTGCCACTTCGTCATCACCAATAATTAACGCAAACTTAGCTTGGCTTCGATCTGCTTTTTTCATTTGTGATTTAAAACTACCGCCACCTGCATGTAATATCACTTGAATATTAGCATTACGTAATTGTTCGGCGATACTAAATGCAAGCTGTTCAGCTTGCTCACCTACATTAACTAAATACACATCTGGTGCATCATCGGCTGTGATGCCATATTCTTGCATTAACAAGAATACGCGCTCTAAACCAATACCGAAGCCGCATGCAGGCGTTGAATCACCACCTAACCTCTCAACCAAGGCATCATAACGACCACCGCCAGCAATCGTACCTTGCGCGCCTAACTTAGTTGTCACCCATTCAAATACGGTACGATTGTAATAATCTAAACCGCGCACTAATCGTGCATTGACTATGTAAGCCAGGCCAGCAGCATCTAATAATCTACACAGACCATCAAAATGCGCACGGGTTTCATCGCCTAAAGAATCAATCAACTTTGGCGCCGCTTCGCACATGGCTTGCATGCGTGGATTTTTTGTATCTAAAATGCGTAAGGGATTTGTATGCAAGCGACGTTTCGCATCTTCATCTAGCAAATCAGCATGTTGCTCAAAATAGGCAATCAGTACTTTGCGATACTCCAAACGCTCGTGCGCATCACCTATGCTATTGATTTGCAACTCAACATCAGCAATCCCCAGCTCTCGCCAAAGTCTGGCTAACAATACAATTTGCTCAGCATCCACTTGCGGGCTATCAAAGCCAAAAGCTTCCACACCAATTTGATGGAACTGACGCTGACGGCCTTTTTGCACATTCTCATGCCTAAACATCGCGCCGCTATACCAAAGCCTGACTGGGCCGTTATAAGTTAAATTGCTTTCCACAACCGCACGAACACAGCCGGCCGTACCTTCTGGACGCAATGTCAGCTTGTCGCCATTGAGCGCATCCTCCCAAGCGTACATTTCTTTTTCAACAATATCCGTATGCTCTCCCACAGAACGCACAAATAAATCGGTAGATTCCACCAAAGGCATACGTATATTTTTATAGCCGTACTGGCCTAATACGCGGCGTGCGGTGTCCTCAAGCTTAAACCACAATGGCGTTGCTTCAGGCAATATGTCATAAAAACCTTTGATACTTTGAAATTTTGTTGCCTTAGTTTTTGTTTGCATGTTTTTTGCTGATTGATCAACCATAGTTCAATACTTTAATGATTTTTTAAATGGCTAGCTATTTAGTTAATAGCTTGAATAGGGATTGTTTTTTGTCTGGCTTTTACTTTAGGCAGATTAACATGCAGCTTGCCACCTTCAGCATAGTGCGTTTGTACATAATATTCGACAATGGCTTGAAATTCTTGTGCGATGTTATTGCCTTTGAGTGTGACGGTTTTTTCGCCATCGACAAACACAGGTGCGACTGGCGTTTCACCTGTACCAGGCAGACTAATGCCGATATTTGCTAACTTAGATTCACCCGGACCATTCACTACACAGCCCATCACAGCCACGTTCATATTCTCAACCCCAGCATATAAACCGCGCCAAACTGGCATTTGATTACGCAAATAACTTTGAATTTGCATAGCAAGTTCTTGGAAATAGGTCGACGTTGTGCGACCGCAGCCTGGGCAGGCCGTGACTAATGGCGTGAAAGAACGTATGCCCATGGTTTGCAAAATCTCTTGCGCGACGATGACTTCTTTTGTACGAGATTCGTTAGGTTCAGGGGTGAGTGAAACACGGATAGTATTCCCTATACCCTGCTGCAAAAGCAAAGCCAGCGCAGCGGTTGATGCGACAATACCTTTTGAACCCATACCTGCTTCAGTCAAACCCAAGTGCAAAGGATAATCGCTACGCGTTGCTAATTCAGCATAAACTTTCACTAGGTCTTGCACATTACTCACTTTGCAAGAAATGATAATTTGATTGGGCGATAAGCCTAATCCAACGGCTTGTGCGGTACTTTCAAGCGCTGATTGAATCAAAGCCTCGCGCATCAATGCTTCTGAAGATAACGGCTCATCCAACTTAGCATTATCGTCCATCATTTGCGCCATTTTAGCTTGATCTAAACTACCCCAATTGACGCCAATTCGCACCGCTTTTTTATAATGTACTGCTGCTTCTATCATGGCGGCAAACTGCTCATCACGCTTAGAGCCTTTACCAACATTACCTGGGTTAATGCGGTATTTGGCTAATGATTCAGCGCAATCTGGGTAAGCCGCGAGCAATTTATGACCGTTGTAATGAAAGTCACCAACCAGCGGCACATTGCAGCCCAACGCATCCAAACCACGACGAATATTACCGACTTGTGCAGCAGCTTCTGGAGAGTTAACGGTAATACGAACAACCTCACTACCCGCCTGCCATAGTTCAAACACTTGATTAATAGTGGCCTGCGCATCAGCAGTATCAGTATTAGTCATACTTTGCACAACCACTGGACTGGCGATAGTACCCGCCAAACCGCCACCCACAGGCACATGACCAATCATGACTTGTAGCGTATTACGTGCTGATTTAAGTAAAGAAAAACTCAATGATTACTCCAAAGTTAGGCGAGCAATATTGTTTTTAGTTTTATCGCTCAAATCGACATTTTGACCTAAAAAAGTAAGCTTGGTTGCTTTCGCATTGCCAATCAGCACATTAAAAGGCGGTAAGCCGTTAAAGCCATCTTCGCTATTCGCCTGTAGCGTTTTTTCATAAACCACCGCGCCAGTCTTATCTGTAACGCGCGCCCAAGTTTGCTCTGTTACTGCAATATTGACGCCTTTAATTGCATCTATTGAGCTGTCTGGTTTTAGGCCGCTCTTAGCTAGCTCAGGGACTTTAACACCAGTAGAAATAGCCTTTGCACTTACTGTAGTCGGCGCTGTTTTTGCCGCATTATCTTTATTATCTTTTAATGTATTGAAATCTACAGTGGTATCTTTTGGCAACTGTAGATTTTGTGTAGTAACCACTGAGCCATTTGCTGGCGCCTGATGCGTTTGTTCAGCTTTAGTTAACGCTGCTGCGGTAGCCGACGTAGCTTGGCTAGGCGTTTCTTTTACATCGCCAACAATTTCAGCTGGCATACTCAGCGCGGCTTCGGCGTGAGCAGCCTGAGCTAAACGTTCAGCTGTAGGCAATGCAACTTCTGGCAACAGAGCAACCTCTGGAGCGGCTATTTCTACTGTTGAGCTAACAACATTTTCTGTTACTTGCTGCGCTGGTTTTTGCATGTAATTCATGTAGTAAAACCAAGCAGCCACAGCAAGTAGAACTAAACTACTCAGCACTATATATTTTGTTAGAGTAGAGCCATTTTTAACTGGCATTACTTGGTGCATAGATGTTTTTACACCTAGCGTACTGGGCAAAGCATCTGGCATACGCACACGATAGCTCGCCAACAAAGGCTCTGCATCTAGTTCCAAAAAACGCGCATAATTACGTATAAACCCACGGGTAATCATTGCTGGAGGCAAGCTAGAAAAATTATTACTCTCTAAAGCTTCAATTTGCTTAATACTTATGCGCAAATTATTTGACACGTCTTTTAATGCTAATTTTTTGGCATTCCTGACCTCAGCAAAAACCTCGCCTAGTGGTGCAAAACCTATCACTTCTGTCTCTGCAAGATTTACTATACCTTCATCAGCCATGGTTACTTTCCACTCTCTAACAACTTAGCTTGTTCAGAATCTGGATACTGGCGTCTTAGTTGCAAAGCATAACTAGCTTCGGCATCCTTTCCACCCACTAAACGCTCAACCTGAATGCCCAACCATAAAACCTCTGGGCTTGGTCGGCTTAACATCACATTTTGTAAAGTTTTCTTAGCAGCAACCGCATCATTACGTTTAAATTGTAATAATGCTAGCTGATAGGCCGCAACCTGCGAAAGTGGCTCAATTTGCAAAGCTTGTTGCAAGTAATTTTCAGCTCCTACCATATTCTTTTTGCGTATAGAACAAATAGCTGCATTGGTATAGGCCATTGCTGGCGTGGCATATAGAGGATTTTTAACCGCAGCTAAAAACTCAGGAATAGATTCATCCACCCGGTTTCTAGCACACAAAAAACTGCCATAATTGTTATGCGCCTCAGAGTTTGATGGTTCTAGCTGAATGGATTTTCTAAAATTCGCCTCAGCAACATCATCTTTGCCAAGCTCAGCGTTCACCAAGCCTAAGCCGTTGTAAGCTGAAGCAAAACTTGGGTCTATTTTAACTGCACTATTAAATTCCTCTAATGCAATTTCCAATTGTTTTTGCTGAAAATAAACCGCACCCAAATCAGTGTGCGCACGTGCACGAGATTTTGTGTTCTCATTGTCTTTTTCTTGCTGCTGCTGGTTGGCACAGCCCGCGCTAAACAAACCAAGCGCTAACAGTGTAGGCAATAATTTTAAAGCACTTAATTTCATCTCTGGTCTCATTCAACAACCTCAATTGGAATTCTGTTTGCTGTACGTTTGGTTTTATCCAATACTTTGCCAGCAAGCTGACCACAGGCTGCATCAATATCTTCACCACGGGTTTTACGCACAGTTACAACGTAACCTGCTTGCATGAGAATATCGCGAAATACTCGAATATGGCTAGATTTAGAAGTGTCGTAGCCACTATTTGGAAACGGATTAAATGGGATTAAATTGAATTTACAAGACACATTTCTTACCAAATCTAGCAACTGATGCGCATGTTCTACCGTATCGTTTACGCCATCCAACATCACATATTCAAACGTAACAAAGTCTCGTGGCGCTTTTTCTAAATAGCGATTACATGCTGCCATTAACTCTTTAAGAGGATATTTTTTATTGATAGGCACAATCACGTCGCGCAGCGCATCGTTAGGCGCATGCAAGGAAACCGCCAAGGCCACAGGGCAATCTTCTTTTAACCTATCCATCGCTGGCACCATACCACTGGTTGACAGCGTTACGCGGCGGCGGCTTAAGCCATAGGCATTATCATCTAACATGATTTGCATGGCGGTGACTACGTTATCATAGTTTGCCAATGGCTCGCCCATGCCCATCATCACTACATTACTAATGATACGATCATTTGCAGAAAGCAAATCGTATCCACTTTCTTGTCTCAGCGACTGGTTAGCAATTGCCAACTGACCAATAATCTCTGAAACACTTAAATTTCGGTTAAAGCCTTGACGGCCTGTACTACAAAACGTGCATTCCAACGCGCAACCCACTTGGCTTGAAATGCACAAAGTACCGCGATCATCCTCAGGGATAAACACGGTTTCAATGCTATTAGCTGTGTCAGTACCAATCAACCACTTACGCGTACCGTCATTAGACATTTGCTCTAACTGCACAGTTGGCAAAGTGATTTCGGCTTCTACAACCAACTTTTCACGTAATACTTTGGCAATATCAGTCATCTGCTCAAAATCATGCACACCAAAATGATGCATCCAACGTATTAACTGCTTGGCACGAAAAGGCTTCTCGCCTTGTTCCGCGAACCATTGAGCCAGTTGCGGCTGATTGAAATTGAGCAAGTTGACCAAAATTGTTTTTACCTTATCAAGCAACTAATAATTACAACTTTTTAAGTTAGGCAAGGCGCTTACAGAAAATTAAGACGACGCATATGTTGTATATGCTAGGAATAATTTTTTGTAAGCAACGCCGCATAACGACAAAAGTTTAATTATTAAATTATTTACCGAAGAAATAGGCGATTTCGATTGCAGCATTCTCAGCTGAATCTGAACCGTGAACTGCGTTAGCATCAATGCTTTCAGCGAAATCAGCACGAATCGTACCTGCAGCCGCTTCTTTTGGGTTAGTAGCACCCATTAAATCACGGTTAACTTGAACAGCGTTTTCGCCTTCAAGCGCTTGGATCATCACTGGGCCTGAAATCATGAATTTTACTAAATCGGCAAAGAATGGACGCGCAGCGTGAACTGCATAGAAACCTTCAGCTTGAGCTTGAGTTAATTGTGCCATTTTCGCTTCAACAATTTTTAAACCTGCGTTTTCAAAACGCGTAAGAATTTTACCGATTACATTTTTTGCCACTGCATCAGGTTTGATGATAGAAAGTGTGCGTTGAACAGCCATAACAACTCCATTAAATTAACTTATTGAAAAGAACGATAAAATACCATTTTTAGCGCTTTAAATAAACCACCATTTAATCATTCAGGCCATCTTTTTATAAAGGATTAATCTGCATTAGGGTAATCGTTGATTATTTACAGATAGAAGCAAGCATAGCCGCTATGAAATGCAATAAAATCAAG
>JAYTRW010000488.1:0-2944 GCA_043745985.1 Methylotenera sp. | reverse complement strand
TCACGCCAGAGCCAGCAGAAGCCGCCATGTATTATAACCTCACCAAACTAAAATACAAATGGCGCGTGAACTCAATCCCCGGCCAAGTCGTCAATTGGCTGGAGATTTTCACACCTTACGATGGCAGCGCTCAAAGCTCGGAGGTAAAATCTTGGACGCCGGGAGCATCAGAAACGGAAAGCCAAAATTACGAGATTGATCCATCCAAGAAGAATGCAAAGAAAAATGGAAATTATAAGGTATTACTCGTACAATTTAAGACGTATGCAGCGACCGAAGAAGGTCCGGACAAAGCACACAAAATTAACTTAACGCACCTTTCTACATATGACACACACTACTCATCAGATTGGAAAAAGTGCGTATGTAAAGTGTGGGATCCGAATGGAATGGTAAACCTTATTGACTATCTTGAAGGGGGAGTCGGTAGTCACGAAAAGTATGAGAACGTTGTTAAATGGAAAGTAAACGGCACGATTCAAGTTTCACATGAACTCAGTTTTGGTGGTGAACCACCAGATGATGAGCAGCAACACTTTTTTGTGGAGGTTCTTTCAAAGACAGGTGACGATGCGGTAATTGATTTTCTTATTATTAATGTTGTTCCAAGAACGACAAAGACTAAGTTCGATAATTGGTATTCTACCAATTTAGCCGACATGGGATGGTTGGACCATCTGCCAGCCGTGTATAGCCATTTGGGTTCTGGTAACACTGATCCTGAGCCTTTCGTATTTGGCATCAATCTCTGGGAAAGTCCGACCTCACTAATAGGATCATTTTATCATCCAGAAGCTACATTTGATATGCGCTCCCATGTGCTCTATAGTGCTGATGAAACCTATGCGGGCTGTGGCCATCAAGCTACCTACGATTCAAATGGTGGGCTAATAAGTCGCGACAAAGGAGTAAGTGCAGGTTCTGCGGATAGGGTGGCATCGATCCCGGCCGGGGGCGCATATACGGGTTACACTCATGTGAAGGCAGACGTGATGCCATTTGTTTGGGCTGCTCAGTTGGATGGGAATCCATGCTCTGCAACGACTCCATGGCCCACGAACTTAACACATCCGATGCTTCATGAAGGGGTATTCCTCAAGAAATATCTCACGGTCCGTCCCACCGTTGCAAATGGGAAACCAGAACTAGAACCGAATGCCCCATGAAATCATTTACTCGTAAATCCATTATCGGAATCTTTCTTATTATTCTTTTAGCCGTTGGACTTTGGTTCCAGAAAGCATCGTTTCCGCCTGAGCTTAGTGCTTCAAAAAATGAGAGGTTAATAAACAAACTAACACTGCCGGATGAGATTAGACGAACATCACTAAAATCGATGGGGAAACCTACAATCAGAGCAAATTCTTCTAATTTTCAACCTTCCAAAGTTCTGATGGCTGGAGGTTTGACCATCCCAGTCGTTTTTCAGGACGAACCTCACGCATCACTTACTGAGGAGCAACGCGCCGAGGTAATTAAAGACATTCAGATGGTATACGGACACTTGGGTCAATCTGAAATGTATGGAATTGATCGCAAAGTATTGACGGTTGGCGGCATCGAATTGCCAATCCTAAATAAAATTCAGTTTAACGGTTCAGGACGTTATTTCCCACCAGCACATCGTGATACTTTCGGTCTTATTTCTGGTGGACCTGACCACTATCAACTTGTAATTCCATCTGAATTGATCGCAGATTATCGACAAGCTCTAGATTTTATATCAGCAC
This sequence comes from Methylotenera sp., assembly GCA_043745985.1. Classification (GTDB taxonomy): domain Bacteria; phylum Pseudomonadota; class Gammaproteobacteria; order Burkholderiales; family Methylophilaceae; genus Methylotenera. The sequence continues at coordinate 1,214 of JAYTRW010000488.1, read as the reverse complement.
ATCGGCAAGCATTCGATAGTCTCAGGCATTTTCTTCCTGAATCGGGTAATAACTCCGAGGCGTGGGCGGGATTGGCAGCTTCAGACGTGGTATGGACACCGGCTACTTTAAAAATGACGGCGGGGACACAAGAACGCATTTTTAGCGAAATGAAAAATGCCAGATTCAGAATGCCTAGCTTACTGGATTTTTCCGTGGCTGAAAAAGGCGCGAGAGACTTTGGCTTGCCAGAGTTGCCTGAAGGGGCAATTGTAGGGCGAGTTCTGCTGCTTGACGAGGGAAATATACCTCAGAATTATGAGGTTGTTATTTACGTAGATAACAAATGGAAAATTGCAGTTGTCCCCCCAGGGACATAAAAATTATGAGACTGAATTATTATTGGTTCATTCCGAAAATGTAGTCATTAAAAAATGATAAAGCGCTTGTTTATCTCGTTGGCGGTTGCTCTTGTGGTATTGGCCTGCATCGCTTTTTTAGGTGGTATTCACTACTACTCATATTCTGAATTTGTTCCCTCCTCGGGCAAGTCGCAGGTTCACAAGGAGGGATTCAGACCAGACATTTATCCCTTCTTTACTCAAGGCGGATCGGACGGTCTAAAATGTATATTTCCCTATCTTTTTTATCGTGAATCGACTACTGATAGAAACCCAAGTGTTGTGGTCTCAACTCACGATACCTTTGATCGCTATGGTTACGCGGGTAAATCGACAATTGTTTTCGAGACGGTGAATGCGAAAAATGAGACCGATGAAATATTTCAAATTGTCTCTGATCAGAGAGCAGTGAAGTTGAGTCTTTTGGGTCTTGGATCTGGTAGCGGAACAGAACACCTTGGTGCAATAAAAGGCAAAAAAATAATTATTTCAGCCAAAGGTTATACAATCAATAAAAATGGGAAACATGAAGAATTTACTTATGAGCAGACATGGATTGAGTCTCATTCGTCGCGATTAGGACTGGGTATTACCTTTAGCGAGTAGGACGTAAACGCACTAAAGCCGACCCTATCCATCTCGCGCCACATTCCGCAGTCGCTTGACCCGAACTGTCTTCCGCTCCGTCATGGTCGTATTCCTACGCCAATTCAGAAGCGTCTCTGGCTGGTATCGTGGTAAGCGGTCAACAGAGCACCTCTGGCATTTTTGCCATAGCTCTGGCTTCTCTGACAAAACTGCTCCGATCTATGGAACCTATGCGACTGCGGTGAT
>JAYTRW010000487.1:0-2960 GCA_043745985.1 Methylotenera sp. | reverse complement strand
GTTTGCTGCATGCTTGCTGTCTAAGCCTGAATGGCCGCGCCCGTAGCAAAAAATGCCCCACCCGCAATGTGGTGTATGGTGCGTAGCTCATCATGACCTTCAAAATGCCAATGACCATCAGAAAAAACACGTTCATCCGCATGCGCCGCAACCACTTCAGCAATGAATAAATCGTAAGTATTTTGATTGTGCGGCTCGGGGATAAGCTTACACTCCAACCACGCCACGCAACCTTTAAGCAAAGGCGCATCAATTTCAGTCGCAGAAAAAGTCTCTAAATCATATTGCGAAAATTTATCGGCATCAATCAAATCACGCCCAGAAGTCGTACCCACTTTTCGCACAATATCCACCTGCGCCACACACGGCACGTTAATGGCAAACGTACCAGCAGCGTCAATTAACTCACGGGTATACGCACTTTTATCGATAACCACGGTGATTTTGGGAGGATCAAAATCGAGTACACACGCCCACGCGGCTGCCATGATGTTTTGTTTGCCGTTGTGACGTGCAGAAACAAGGATGGTTGGGCCGTGATTTAGGAGGCGGTAGGCGTGTTTTAAACTGGACTTCATTTATTTGGCTATTCTGTAGCTAACCCTTGCTTAACTGCCTGATCTTTATTTAGCACAATAATTGATATCTCATCAATATTCCATGGTTTACGCATATTTCGCATAACCTTTCTGAATTTATCAGTCATTGGAGCCAATTTATCGTTTGGAACACTAGGAATTATTAATATCAACTTAAAATCAACACCACCCCAATCAGCATCAAGAAATCGACTTGGCAATTCACTTTGATCAAAATGAACTCTTTTCAATACTCCAGAAATAGTAAGTGCTAATGCATTTGCTAGCTTAGATTTAATTTCGTCAAAATACTTCTCATAGTCGCTTGTATTTGGTCTAGGTATCGAGGATTTTGCCTCTATAATCCAAAGTTTACTTGTGGGCGACATCCAGAGAAACTCTGCAATTTTAGTGTGCTCTTGAATGTTCAAATAGCTGTTTGTTTTTTCAATACGAAGTAAAGAGTTTATTTCAAATGGCCCAAACACCAACCCAGACTCCTCAAAAGTAATGGTCATTTCAAAGAAACCTCAAGCTCCTCTTCATACAAGCGTATAGATTCATTAATTATTTCCGTATCAGGCATTCCACTCTTCAAATCATGCACACTCCAACTTTTACCTTCATTTTCTAAGAAAACAGGGATTGATTGCTTTTCTTTTTGAGCAATCAGAAAAAGCTTTTTAATCACATAGTATGAATGAGTTGCAATAAAAATTTGTATGCCGGTTTTCGCAAGTAATTCTAATATTTCCATAAATTTGACAATCGCAGTAGGGTGTAAAGCAGACTCTGGTTCATCAATAAATAAAATTGACTCTGGTGTCAAATATCTATTCCCAAGTAAAGTGTCTAGAATTGCGATTTTCTTAACTCCCTCAGCAGTAGTCATAATTGAGAATTTACTACTGCCTTGCTTGTAAACCCATTTATCTGCCTGCGCATCAAATTCCACACGTCCTTCGAACATAGCTTCTAACAGCTGACGAGACCTAGTAAATGCATCATAATTACGGCCTCTCTGTGTTGGATTTCTAAGTGCAAGTGCTAAATCTGAATACGTTGCATCAAAACCAAATGCTCTGTCTTGTAGAGCAGATTTTAAAATAACCTTTTCAAGCGTAAGCACTTCTTTGGGGGGTAAAAATATCGAATTAAATGTCCGATTATTTAGATTGTTGTGAATTGGTACAATTTTCTTAGTAGTATCCGGTCCAAATTCGTAGGCTAGAGATGTATTATCCGACATACTTACAGAAACTTTGAGCCTGTTTCCTGTACCTTTTGTAACTAAATCGCCTAACTTTTCCGCCTGAAAAGTCCAATACAATTTATCGGCTAGCACTTCAGAAAAATCACGCTTATCATCTCCTCGGCCAAACTCCTCCTGAGACTTTACAGTGCTATAAAGAGTTTTAAGTAAAAAAGTCTTACCTGCGCCATTTTTACCTATAATTAAATTTATATTCTGTAAAGTCTCAAAACTAGCCTTCTTAATCGGACCAAAGTTCTCAATATCGAATCTTTTTAACATTTAACTTCCTCTCTTAGCTCTCGTATACCGTATTAGCATAACGCTTACCCCATATTATTGTTTATTTTTAACAATCATACGTTTTTGCATCTGATTAATCATTTTTGACTCAGCCACTACATAAGGTGTGCCTTGCTGTTCTGCTTGTTTTTTGGCATTTATAGCCGCACGGCGTAACGCGGCATCCGCGTCTTGCAACTCTTTGCTTGCAGGTACTATTTCTTTAGTCATTTTTAACCTCAGTTTCTAGCAAAATGGGTTGTGGGTGTGAATTGTCATACAAAGACCACGAATCTGCTAGTGCTTTGTATATGTAATGAAAATTGCTAATACCCGCTTTGAATCTGCGGCGTATAGTTGCTTCTGGAATGTTATGTCCACCAGCGGCAACTCTTGCTGCTACACGATTAACAGCAAAGTCCTCATTGGGTAAGCTTAGAAAAAACAAGGTGATGTGATAGCCAAGTTCTTTCCATTCTGCAATGTGCTTAGCATAGGTTTTGCCTGAAAGCGTTGTTTCGAAAGCAAAGCTATTGCCAGCTTGCACATTTGATTCAATTTCTTTAAGCATTAGTCTTGCCGCTTTAATAAAAATGAGGCAGTTAGCTTCGTTCGGTAGGTATTCGCGAGCAAAAGTAGTTTTACCCGCGCCATTTGGTCCTGCAATGATGATGATTTTTTTGGTCTGCGTCGTTGTCATTGTCTGTTTTTCAATGCCTTTCAACTACCTGTTATCTTTTTTATTTCCGTCATTCTCGCGAAAGCGAGAATGACGCGGCAGTGTGAGGCACTATTTCTGCCAAGCATCCTTCAAAGTCACCGTTCTATTAAACACAGGCTTATTCGCC
>JAYTRW010000486.1:0-2967 GCA_043745985.1 Methylotenera sp. | reverse complement strand
GGATGCTGTCATTGCTGAAACCAATCGCATGTTAGACGAGCAAAAATTTGATTTACACAATATCTATTTCAGAGTCTATATTCGTTATGCATCTGATTTATCTTTAGTGCGGAATGAAATGGAACGATATATGGGCGGCGCAATAAAAGCTGTTTTTATACAAGCCGACATATGCCGCAAGGAGCTTCTATTAGAAATTGAAGCCACTGCAGTCTCCCTTACAGATAGCACATGGACACAATGAAGTTGAAATTCATGCGAGACATATTGCTGACCATCTATGACTATTTTGTGTTGTATATGGGGTTGCTTTGGCTAGGTTTTTTAAGCCTATGTTGGACACTGGCCGCAACCGCACTATACCCATTCCTGCCTTCACGCTGTGCAACGCTTTTAGGTCGATATGTCATCATGATCTCTTTTCGGGCATATCTGGCTAGTCTGAGTATTTCACGTCGCTGCAATTTTGATTTAACAGAGCTTGATATATTAAGAGGCGAAGCCCCGCTGATTATTGCGCCCAATCATCCCTGTTTGCTTGATGCCGTGATGATTATCTCGCGTTTACCGAATGTGGCTTGTGTTATGAAAGCCGAGTTGATGAACAATCTCTTTTTGGGAGCTGGCGCACGTCTAGCGCGTTATATTTGTAACGGACCAATACGCGATATGGTAAAACAAGCCAGTGATGATCTCAAAAATGGCAGTCACTTGCTATTGTTTCCTGAGGGTACTCGCACTATTAATCAGCCAATTAACCCTCTAAGAGGCAGTATCGCACTTATAGCGAAGCAAGCAAAAGTGCCAGTACAAACGGTTTTGATCGAAACAAATTCGCCTTACTTAAGCAAAGGTTGGCCTTTGTTTCGCAAGCCTAAATTGCCAGTAACTTACAAAGTTAGGCTGGGCAAGCGTTTTAATCCACCCATAGATACGCATCATTTCATCACAGAGCTTGAGGACTATTTTTCGCAAGCATTAGTGTCTTCGGGTTATCCTGCCGCTAACGAAAATTTTGCTTGTCTTGCCAAAGCTCAGCGGAGTTGCAAATTAGATACGTTGAAATCAAACGGAACAACTTCTTTATGATAGCTACTTCTTCCAGTCACATCGTCCTCATTCCTAGTTATAATCCAGGCGAAAAAGTGTATGAAACTGTACGTTCAGCGCGTCAGTATTGGAATCCAGTATGGGTAATAATAGATGGTAGTACTGACGGCTCTGAAATGACTTTACAAGCGATGGCTGCAGAAGATATTGGCTTGCGAGTGATTCATTTAGTAGAAAATAAAGGTAAGGGCGCAGCGGTTTTGCATGGTTTACATTTAGCCTCTGCAGAAGGTTACACCCATGTATTGACGATGGATTCTGATGGCCAGCATCCAGCAGAGCTGATTCCTACATTCATGGCCGAATCAATGAAGCAACCAGCTGCGATGATATTGGGCAAACCTATATTCGATGCTAGCGCACCCAACATTAGAGTGCAAGGGCGAAAACTCTCAAACTGGTGGGCTAATGTTGAAACTTTATGGGCAGGAATTGGCGACTCATTGTTTGGTTTTCGTGTTTATCCTATCGACCCATTGAGAAAAGTCATGCGCTTTCAACCATGGATGCGCCATTTTGATTTTGATCCTGAAGCGGCGATAAGATTAAGCTGGCGCGGCGTAAAGGTGGTTAACCTACCAGCACCAGTGCGCTATTTTAGGGTCGATGAAGGTGGTGTTTCGCATTTTCGTTATCTACGTGACAACATACTACTCACGTGGATGTATACAAGACTATTTATCGGTTTTTTGCTGCGCTTGCCATTGTTATTGATGAGGTGTTTGCTAAATAGTTGATAAGATTAAATCATGCCGCCATTGATAGAGATAATTTGCCCTGTAATGTAAGTAGCTTGATTTGAAACTAGGAAACTAACCAAATCAGCTACCTCCGTTGGCGTACCCGCGCGCTTCATCGGTACCATATTGGCTATTGTCTTTGCGTCAAATGCGATTTCACTCATAGTGGTATCAATAATCCCTGGTGCGACTGCATTAACAGTAATGCCTCTACTGGCAATTTCTAACGACAATGATTTAGTCGCAGCATTCAGTGCGCCTTTAGCGGCTGAGTAGTTGGTCTGACCACGATTTCCAGTGAGGGCTGCAATAGATGACACATTGACGATACGTCCCCATCGACTGCGTATCATCGGCATCATTAATGGTTGCGTCACGTTAAAAAAACCATGTACAGATACATCGATGACACGGTGCCATTGGTCTGGCCGCATCCCTGGAAAAACTGCATCATCATGGATACCAGCATTATTCACCAGAATCTGGATGGGTTCATTCTCTACTAATGGGGTTAGTGCAGCATGCACTGCAGCGCTGTCAGTCACATCAAATTGTAAAGCCTCGGCGCTACCACCAGTCGCACAGATTTCAACGGCTAGTTGCTGAGCAGAAGCAATGCCTTGATTTGCATGGATATACACATGGTAACCATCCGCCGCGAGACGGCGGCTAATAGCGGCACCTATTCCTCCACTACCGCCTGTAATTAAAGCTCTTTTCATAGATTACCTTCATGTAAATTCATCATTTAATGGCGAGTGTATCTGCGTTTAATACCACAGCGGCGCGCCCTTCTAGTAATAGTTTGTCATCGGCCGACACGGTAAATTGGTAAAGCATATTACTTTCACTCGCCATCATGCAAACAGCCGTTATCAGCAAATCTGAACCGATATCATCCAATCGCGTCACAGACATAGTGACGCCACGCACGCTCACTAAATAACCTACTTTAGGTGTTTCGCTATTAACAGGTGCTAACAATGCACCATGCACAGCCATTGCCTGAGCTGCATATTCTATACCGCATGAGATGCCTAATTTTCCGTGTGCACGTAAAGGGTTATCAAGTGTGCGATGGCTATCGGCAAGACAAGTAATTTTGTCTTGATCCCAC
>JAYTRW010000485.1:0-2982 GCA_043745985.1 Methylotenera sp. | reverse complement strand
GTAACTTAAAGGATGCACAGGCTTCATTAGATGTAGGTTGTAAATTTGCTGTGAGTCCTGGCTACACAAGTGAGTTAGGTCAATTCGCACGTAAAATTGGTTTGTCATTGTTGCCTGGCGTTTCTACCGGTTCTGAAATCATGATGGCAAATGCTGATGATTATTACTTTCTAAAGTTGTTCCCAGCAGTAGCTGTGGGTGGTATCAACTTGCTTAAAGGTTTTTCTGGCCCTTTTGGTGACGTTAAATTCTGTCCTACAGGCGGAGTCACTGTTGAATCTGCACCACAGTTTTTAGCATTACCAAACGTAGTCGTTTGTGGCGGTACGTGGTTAACACCAGCAGATGCAGTAGCCCGTAAAGATTGGGCGCATATTACAAAATTAGCTAAAGAGGCTAGTGCTATTAAAGCCGCATAAGTTGTTTTAGTGATATGAAAAAGGGCTTGGCAATCGCCTAGCCCTTTTTTATTTAATAGATTAGACGGGCTAGTTTTAGGAATACTTTTTGAAAATTGATATCACAAAATATAAAACCATCGTATTTGATTGTGATGGTGTTGTACTTGATTCTAATGCGCTCAAGACAGAGGCATATTTTCGTACCGCAAAAAAGCTGGGTGCAACAGATGCTCAAGCTCAGGCGCTAGTAGATTACCATGTGAGTCTTGGTGGTATTTCGCGCTATCATAAATTTGACTATTACATCCGTGAGATTATGTTACAGCCCGTTACTGAAGTAGCCATTCAAGCGCTATTAGATGACTTTAGCAAAGAGCTGGAAACAGGCTTAATGCAGTGTGACTTGGCAAAAGGCATATTTGACTTACACGCAGCGACCCCCAATGCTAATTGGATGATACTTTCAGGTGGTGATCAGCAAGAAATTCGCACCTTATTTGCCAAACGCAAAATTGACTACATGTTTGATGGAGGCTTATTTGGTAGCCCAGACAATAAAGATGAAGTGTTGGCGCGTGAAATTGCAAATGATAATATTCAACTACCAGCATTGTTTTTAGGCGATAGTAAATATGATTTTGAAGCGGCAAATCGCGCGGGCTTAGATTTTATTTTCCTAAGTGATTGGACAGAGGTGCCTGATTGGCAAGAGTTTTGTGCAAGCAATCAATTAACTATACTCAGAAATATTGCACAATTAGTCAGTATTGGTGGAAAAGTTAAATAACATTAAGTCGTTTCAGTTGATTTGGCTATCTCTTAGGTGATGGTTGTATCATAATCTAAGTCCTATTATCGAATTTTAATCATAAGGTTACGTATATTTAGTATGAAATACTTCATAGTCGTGGTGTACTTATTGGGTGTTGGCTTTATTCATTTTCGTGGAAAAGTTCGCCACCCAATTCTTAAACAATTATTTGATCATTCGGCTTTTGTCGCGCCATTTAATATGTTTATGTACATGTTTTCAAAAGTGCCAACTACGCCTTACCTACCAACAAGCACTTTTCCTGAAATGCAGGCCGTCACGGACTCTTGGCAGATTATTCGTGAAGAAGCGATCAATATGCGTGAGCAGGAACGTATCGCAGCTTCAAAAAACAATAACGATGCAGGCTTTAACTCATTCTTTAAAACAGGCTGGAGGCGTTTTTATTTAAAGTGGTACGACGCTCAGCACCCATCTGCCGCAATCTATTGCCCTAAAACGGTAGAAATATTAAATAAAATCCCAACTATCAAAGCCGCGATGTTTGCGGAGTTGCCGCCAGGCGCAAAGCTGAATCCCCATCGCGACCCTTATGGCGGCTCATTACGCTATCATTTAGGACTAACTACACCAAATAATGATGAATGTTATATCAACGTGGATGGAGTACCCTATAGCTGGCGCGATGGCGAAGCGGTGATGTTTGATGAAACCTACATCCACGAAGCTTATAACCGCACAGATCAAGACAGAATTATTTTATTTTGCGATGTTGAGCGACCAATGCGTTACCGCTGGGCACAAGCGGTTAATCGTTGGTTGGCTAAAACCATCGTGACCGCTGCAAGCTCTCCTAATGATGATGGCGACCAAACGGGATTTATCAATAAAATTTTCTATATTGCTTGGGTGGTTGGACAATACCGTCGCCGATTTAAAAATTGGAATAAAACCATTTACAAAATTACAAAGTTTTCTTTGATTTTTTTGGTGGCCTATTTAATTTGGAAAATGTAAAGATTAAGAATAAACCGTTTTAACTTCCTAAGACTCATAGGATACATATTTTTCTTAAGATCAATTCTTGATGTGATTGATGACATGCAGTGGTGAGATATTCTTCAAGCAGTTCAAATGTCCAAGTGGACATTCGCGTTTAAAGCAGGGGCTGCACTCTAGCGCTAGATACTCAATCACGGCTTTATCATTCATAGGAGGTGTGTGTTGCGGGTTAGATGAGCCGTATATCGCGACCAATTTTTTATCTAATGCAGCCGCAACATGCATGAGTCCAGAGTCGTTACTGATGACGCTGTCGCAAAGCGACATTAAGTCTATTGCTTCGCTTAAATTGGTCTTGCCACCTAAATCTAAGCATTGGTTTTCGGTGAGTTGATTAACAGCGTTTGTCACTGTAATATCTTTTCCTGAGCCAAATAGCCAAACCTGCCAACCTTTGCTTAGTGCTTCACGTGCAACTTCAGCATAATGTTCTGTAGGCCAGCGTTTAGCTTCTCCATATTCTGCCCCTGGGCATAGTCCTAATACCAGATTGCTTGGCGATGGCATGCCTAGTTTTTGTAAGGTAGCTAGTGCATGGTCTTTGTTGGCTATGAGCGATGGATTGGGTATGTTGTCTGGTAATGAGACATTTTTTTTCAAACCTAAGGTCACAAATCTATCCACGGTGCGTGGTAGCTTGATTTTATCTAGTTTGCGAACATCATTTACCAAGCCATAACGCATCTCACCTAAAAAGCTAGTGCGTTGTGAGATATTTGCTGCAAAAGGCAAAATGGCAGACTTGAG